>NZ_JAYGHM010000061.1:0-48038 GCF_034931125.1 Rivularia sp. UHCC 0363
ATTTCAAATCTAATTCGTCAATAATCGGATAAGGATAACGGCTAAAGTTTTCGGAAGCTTTTTTGAGTTTATAGTTGAAGACTAATTTGGAATCTGGCTGAATCTCCGTCCAGAGGCTTGGATCGTAAGGATCTACACAAACTTCAGCATTTCTTTGCTGGGCAATTATTTTGAGTTCGTTATAGTCTCGAAGTAAACTAGGTGGAATATCAACCAGTAGTTGACCGAGTTGGGACTGTTTGCGGTCTAGAGGTATGCTACCTACAGCCGTGTCGTTAACCAAAACGGTTAAGTTGGAACGGTTAGCATAAAGTGCTGTTGAATGTTTAAACCGAATTAAAGCTTTTACACTAGCTACATCCCAATTGCGGGGACGGGTAAAATCTATACTACCTTCAGAAGAAATTCCTCTTAAGCGTATCTTTTTACCCTCAATGGGAGCACGGTTAAATTCCAAGTTATAAGTAGTGATGTTCTTTTCAGAATTTACTGACTTGGTTGAATTTGCTTCAGTTAATATTATTTCTTTATCCGCATCCCCAGGGTTTGCTTGGGAAATTAATGATTCTTTCTGACCTCGTTCGAGCGCTTGAGCGTCTAATAAGGAATAGGGAGATAGTAAACAAAAAATAATAAATATTTTTGTACTGGCTTGGAAATAAAATAGTCGTTTCATGAGTTGATTGTGTTTTGTAATGACGGGTTTACTGGTGTTTTTGAGTACAAATTTCATCGTATTTTGGATTTGTCCTACGGACACGCTACCCGAATGGATTGAAGATTCAAAATCCAAAATAGCGCTGACTTACCCCTGACTTTAGATACAGGGTCAATCTAAAATCTAAAATCCAAAATTGTCTGACCACTATTTCTGAATCAGTTTTCTTGGTATGTCATTCGGATGTAGTAAACTTAACCAAACAAGATTTTGAGTATAATAAGCCGCGCGATCGCCCCAAATTCCTTTTTTATAGTTGGGTAATATTTTTTTTGCTAATACTTCCTGGGCTATTTTCGGTTGTAAAAGCCGCATAGCTACATAAAACATCGCGTATTGCGATGTTGCGTCATAATCTACTAATGCCTTTCCCTCTAAATCAATCCGTGCGGGCAAGTATGATTTTTGCTGCCATAATTGTTGCAGATGTTGAGTAGATTTCTGGAGATAGCTTTTTGCTGGTGATGAATTAAACCACACTGCATCAAGTGTTACTCGCCACCAAACTCGATACGCATCAAAACTGTATAAAGTTTCAATTTTTCTTGAGGAAGGTAGGGCTTGAAATTCGCCGTTGGCTGTATTTAGAGCTACCCAGTCACTTGGTAAATTTACAGCAGAAAGACTTAAGGATTTTTCTAATATCTCATAACTACTATCTACCAAACTCAACCAGTCACGCTTTGGATCGACTTGGGAAAAAATCCGAAAAGCATAGGGAGCGAAATAAGAAGGATTGAGATAAATAGTGGAAGAATTGGGAATAAAAGCATCCTTTGGTCCTGGTAGTAAATAGCGTTTACCGCGATCGCCAACGGTAGAAAGTTTCCACAAATCTTGTAATTTCGCTTGAGCTAATCGTAAGTATTCAGGACGATTCCAGCGTCTGTGAGCAAAAATTAAGGCTGTAATCGCATCAATATCTCCGTCGCTAGCAAAATTATTGTCGATAGTACCCCAACTACCGTCGGCTTTTTTGCCCCATTTCCAAGCCCACAAATTATCTGTTTTTTGACCATTCTCTTGTCGTCGGAGATTATTCTCTGACCAGTTTAAAGTTTTAGCAAAAGTTGAGGGGTCATCGATTAAAACTGCTCGCAGCATAGCGTAAGCTTGACCTTCGCTGGTAGAACGATATGCGGCTTGGTAGTCAATGACTCGACCATCACCTTGGATAAATGTACGACGGTAGCTATCCCAACTTTCTACGATCAACTCCCGATTCGGATTTTGGGGTAAAGCTGCAAGAAATACGCTATCTTGACTCAAGGTTCGGGAACTGACGACCCTACCAAAAATACAGCTATATAAGCCAATGGGGATGGTAATTGCAGCTAATACTGACAAATATCGCATCGAAAAAAACTTGTTTGTTAAATTTTTGCTAATTTTGTCTAAGTAGTAAGGACGAAATTTCATCATAAAATTAATCCCTAATCCGTCGATTTGGGTCTTCCCAATACGGTTGAAAACCGCGTCGAAGCAGAAAATCTTCGTGGATTTGTTGCATCCTGCGAGATAGTTTTTTATCTATTACACCCTCTTGATTTTTTTGATTTTGTAATTGCTCCATCTGTGATAATGCAGCTAAAGGACGATCTAAAATTGCATACAGATCGGCGATCGCCATTTTTGCTGTTCGATCTTGGGGCTGTTGCGTTAATATCTGGGAATAAATTTTCTGGGCTACTTCATATCGACGCTGTTCAAAACGTATTCCCCCTAATGCTGTTAAAGCATCGATGTCATTTGCTTGATTTGTCAAAATTTTCTCATAGGCAATTCCGGCTAAATCTAAATCTCCAATCGCTTTCGACAATTCTCCCTGTTCCCTGGGATTTGTCGCCAACTGCTTGACTAAATCTCTTGCTTGTGCGGGGTCGCGTTTATTGACAACTTGTAACAACCGCTTTTGGATTTGTAAGTTAGTATCCCCTTGCAAAAGATAGTTATATAGAGGCTCCCATTCTGCAACAGCAGGAAGTTGCCCTACCAAACTATATAATTCCGGGGGAGTTGAAGTTACTTTTTGGGTTGCTAACCAGTTATTAACTACCGTAGTCGCTTGCTGTCGATCGATTCGTTTGGCTTGATAGGCAACACTAACTTGTCCTAACTGATAGGTTAAATTTTGCGGTTGACGAGTTCGTAGTTGACCGTAAGCCGCTAAAGCTTCATCAAAACGCTTTTGTTGCGAACGGATTCCCGCTAATGCTCTTAAAGCACCGTTGTAAATTTCATCGTCTGGTTTTTTATCTAATACATTTTGGTAAATTAAAGCACCCGCTTCTAAGTTACCTTCCTGTAACTCAATTTCTGCTGTTAACAACTGAGTAGCTAAGTTATTTGCACCTTCAGGAGTGGCTTGATAAGCTGCTAAAGCTTGTCTAGCAGAAGCTGTATCCTTTTGCCGTAAATACATTTGAGCAATGCGGAAATTGAGAAAAGGAGCCTCAACACCCTTCTGCAAAACACTTTGATAGCTAGGAATAAGTTCTGAATCGCGAGTATTAATTTGTACTAATGCATTCGCGAAGTTGTGTAATTCTCCGGGGTCTTGAGGCAGGTTTTGTAGTAAACTAATTAACCTTGACTTCAAATCCTTTTGACTAATTAAATCTAGCTTGTTCTGTAACGCTAACTGACGTAAAACCAAACTTTTATCGTTTGGTAATTTTGCCGCAGCTTGTTGGTAAAGTTGTAACGCGGTTTGTTCCTGTTGCGGTAAACCGGAAAATACATCGGCAACTTCCAGCATTAAGGAAGTTGGAGGATTGGGATTATCGGCAAGTACTTGCCGGTATAAACTAGCTACTTCTTTTACTAAAACAGAATCATTCTTAGTTTCAGTTTTACGAATTTCATTTAAAGACCGAGCTAAAAGTAACCTAGCATCCGGTTTACCGTGCAAAGGTTGCAATACAGCCAAAGCCTCAGCCTGTTGATTATTAGCAATATAAGCTTGGGATAGTTCGGCACGAGTTGTAATTGCTAACAAATCGAGACTATTGGAACGAGCTAATTGAGCTTTTAAAACCTGTATTGCTTCCGTGGGATTTCCAGTTTTTTGTAAAGTTCTACCGTAAGCGATCGCTGCATTTCCAGTAATGCCTTTTCCCGTGGAACCATAGCGTTTAAAGAGTTCTAGGGCTTGTTGATAATTGCCAGCGTAGGCAAAAGTTTCCGCAGCTTTGACAAGAATCTCTGGAGTGGGATTTTTAGTCAGTAAAACTTGGTAATCTGCGACTGAATCGTTAATTCTACCTTGGTAGTAGTAGAGTACAGCCCGCAAACTCCGAGCTTCTAAATCGTTAGGACTGCTATTTAATAAAGTAGTCAGCGCTGCTATACCCTTGGCTTGCCACTCCGGACGATAGGTTCCCAACAAACCTACAGTTTTGAGAGCGGGTTGGTAATTGGGGTCGAGTTCTAATACACGTTGGTAGGAATTCCAAGCAGCATCAATTTTTCCGGCACGATTATAGGCGATCGCCAATCCTAAATTTGCCTTGACTGATTGGGGATTGGTTTTAATGGCTTGACGAAAAACTTGAATTGCATCGTTTACCCATCCTTTTTTCAAAAGTCTATTCCCTTGCTCTACTAAGCTGGATGTAGATTTTTGGGCTTGAACGGGTGCAATATTGTTAAAGATCGGTACGGTAACAAGAGAAATTGTTAATAATAAAAAGTAAATAGGAACAATCAATTTGTATATTTTACTTTTTGTCTGGACAGACTGCTGCGGACAAGAATGATGTTGATTTATAAATTCCTTACTCATCGAACCTTTCTCCTCTTTGGAGTAATATCGAATTCAGATTTTACTCTCACACCCAAAACCGACTCGTTAAAACTGTCCCTTCCTTGAAAAGACAAACCAAAACGCAGATTGGGAAGTAATTTCAGATCGTAAAAAAGTTCCACTACATCTGGTTTTTTACCTTGACGGACACCGTTAGAGAGAGCGCTGCCGTAGGCTAAACCAAGTCGGTCATCGGGTGCGAACAAATCCAAGAAACTCAATCCCAAAGAATAAGTATCCCCACCTGCTCCTAAATCATGATTTTCGTAACGACCGTAACGTCCAAACAAACCTAATTTATACTGCGGAATAAAAACTTCAGCATTGATTCCATAACCTGATTCGCGATCGTCCTCCAATAGTCCAAACTGATTATTTCCTCTGGCAATTCCAAAGCTTTCTGCGAAGGAATCGCGATTACCTGCATCCCTATCTGTGGAATAAGTCCCGCGAATAATGGCATTACCATAACGGATACCAACCTCACCAGCAAATCCATCCAAACTCAAGTTACTCAATCCCTTTGAAGAAGAAAAGATTGCAGCTTTAGCCACGATGTTATCAGTCGCGTTCCAGTTAACCAAAAAACCCGGACGCGAACCAATACCTGTAGAAGACAAGGCTGGATTTGTTTGAAAAACTGGATTGAAAAACTGACTTGCTCCATCTTTAGCAAAGCTATTCCGGTCAAAATAAGAAGTTAAATCCATTTGACCGACAACAAAGCGTAAGTTAGGCAATCCCTTTAAAGAAGTCGCGTAATAAAGTTCGTTGATATTCAAACCTCTACCACGGGAGTCATCAAAGCTGTTGTTGTCACTGCTTAAGTCTAAAGTGCCACCAACTAAACTTTGAGTATTCAACGGATAAATTCCTGTAACTCTTGCTCGTGCTGAACTATTCCCACCTTGAGTTACATAAACTCCTTGGAGGATCGCAGATGGTTCTCTTAAAGTGCGTTTTCCTTCAGGCTCTTGCTCTGCTGGCTTTTGGATTGACTGTTGAATACTTAACGGCACTATTTCTTGTACCGCTTGAGTATCATCTAACTGTTGTTGGGATGGTGTTTGCAGATTCAGTTGTTGATTGAAAGTTGATGTTGTCTGCGTGCAGTCGCTATCAACATTGCAGCTTTGAGATTTAAATTGTGGTAATTCAAAAGCAAGCTGAATTATGTCTCGTGCTGTAACTGCTGTGAAGTCGTTAAAAAAAGTGTCACTTTCTAACGAACTGTTAGGACTATGCTTGAATTCACTTATCCTGCTTGGAAGCTTCTCAACAGAAATAGGAACTGTTATCTGTTCGATAGAGCGATCTAAGTCTTGAATATCGTGTTTCTTCGGAGATTGTAGTCTACTTTCCAGTCGATTTATTGGTGTTGCTCGAACGATCCTATCACTTGTCGATGAAGAACTAATTTGTGCAATTGCCGAACTGCTGAATGTCATCATCCACAGGATTGAAAACGAAGCAGAACAAAACAGAGAATAAATCTTAGAACTAGGTTTCGAGTCGATATTTTGATGAAAATGCAATACTTTTTGGCTCATTACCTGATGGCATGATAGGTATAATCTATTACGAAACAATAAATACTTCCGAGGGAACACTGATGTAATTTGAGGATACTTTACAGCTTTTATTTCTGTAGATCAAGTAAATTTTTTTCCAAAATACATTTTATTTTGATCGGTAAGAAATTTGTAGTGCCGTCTTCGCAGCGTTCTTGTTGACACCAGGGAGCAAGACCCCGACACTACGAATGTTTTACCCTTCATAAGCTGTCTGGAATATTAGCGCAATCAATATCCAAGTTCAGAAGTTAAAACTCAAAAGTAAAGAAACACTAGCCGAAACTTTTGTCAAAGATAACTTTTAGCTGCATGAGCGAAAAAATCTTCAAGGACGCTAATAACTTACATCCTGGTATCAAAAGTATTTATGTTTTCTCAGAAACACACACAAGCAAGTCTCTAAAACAAAAGACTTGCTGCTTGCTATTAGCCATCAAGGAAAACACCGGAGGCTGGCAATGTATCTAGGTAATTTGCGGTTGAGGAGCTAAGTCAACGGCAGGATTCAGGCTCTACTCAGATACTGCTGTGGAGATTTTTAACTCTGAAGAATCCTTCACCATGCTTTGATCGTTTAGAAAACTGCTGAGTCCTAAAGCTTGCAAACGAGATTCAGAAAGCTTAAATTCTTCAAGGAATTTTTCCTTGTGCAGTAAATTTTTCTCTAACTGAGCTAACTTATTTTTATCATTTAAGGAATTGCTACTCAACTGTTGCAATCTGGTTAAAGCCGCAACAGAGATTCCCGCACCAAAACTTATTAAAGTAGCAAATACAACATAAGGTGCAGCGACATCTCTTAATTTACCATTAAAGAAAGATTCTTCTTCAATTCTAATTCCAACCTGGCTTTCGCCCATTACGGCAAGAGGAACGGTCATTACAGCAAACACGATACCGCAGGCGATCGCAGCTGGTAGAACAAATTTACTTGATGCAGATAAAGTCATTTTTACAACCTAATAGGTAGATGTATTAGACGAACAATAGTATGCACCCATCCTTCAAACAATCATTTCCCCTTAGAAGGCTACCAAGGTGAAACTGATTAGTACAAGAGAAATTTCTAAAGGTAATCTTCAGAATCCGGCTTGACGATCGCGAATTATATTCAGACGTAGTTCCTGACTCGTTATAGCTATTTAGATCTAGCTTTAAAAGCTATAGGAAATCCTATCCCGGATGGGT
The DNA here is from genome assembly GCF_034931125.1 of Rivularia sp. UHCC 0363. NCBI lineage: Bacteria > Bacillati > Cyanobacteriota > Cyanophyceae > Nostocales > Rivulariaceae > Rivularia > Rivularia sp. UHCC 0363. The sequence continues at coordinate 7,286 of NZ_JAYGHM010000061.1, forward strand.
GTTAATATCAAGTTATCTTAATCACATACAATCCTCTCCAGAATAATATTGATGAAGTTAGTATTAAGAAATCGGGTAATATTTAAAGTAGATAAGTAAGTCGGCGTAAAAAAAGCAAGGTATGTCATTGCGAGTAGAACGGAGTGAAACGTTCGCGGAGCGTGTCCCCTTGGGACTCAGCAATCGCAGGGGTTTGATGATTGTTTACATCCTGTTACATGATTCGGTTTATTTGTGCCGACTTACTTATAAAGTTTGATAATTTTTTCTATTCGCTAAACTGGTAAAAGCAAGAAAAAGTGAAATTCCAGTGCTTACATGAAAACTTCAAAAACAGCACAAGAGTTATTTCAAACCGCTTTTGAGAGTCGTTACACTTGGGACGAAGACTTTCCCGGTTACAGCGCTAAGGTGCAGTTAATCCAGGGACAAGAAACTTACACGGGCAAAATCTTTATCCACCGTGACTTGAGTGTAGAAGTAAGCGGAATTTCCGATATTGAGGTACAAGAAGGGATTTACATTCAACTGCGGAATGTTGTTACCCATTGCAAACCCGCTTCTTTTAATGAGGAATATGGGGAACATGAGTTTATCCAATCAACAGACGATACCCAAGCAACAGTCATTATTGTTAAAGGGGAATCGTTAAACTCTACTTACAAGATCAAAGGGAGGGAAATTTGTCAAGAAACTCGCGTAAAGGGAAGCACGGCTTTTGTCATTGATACCCACGAGAATTTGGATACAGGTGAAGGTTATATTGCAAATCGCTACGATGCTATTTTTCGCGATCTAAAAACCAATGAAATTCAAAGCATTCTCAAATTTGAAGATACCTATGAGAAAGTAGGTAACTACTATTTGATGATCAAGCAAGTGGTACAAGATTCTCAAGACGTTAAAGACACCATAGCCGAGTTTAGCTATTCCGACATTAAGCTACAGGAATCGGCGATGATGTAAAAATGGGCATTGGGAATTGGTAATTGGTAATTGGTAATTATCCCCCCATCCCCCCATCCCCCCATCCCCCCATCCCCTTGTCCCTTTGTCCCCCATCACTTCACCACAATTGGTCTAGTATGTAATTAACAAGCTTTGAAAACAAATGTCACTTAACACAGGTCAAAGATTATGGAATTAACGAACGAAAATGTGGAAACAGTTCTTGATGAGTTGCGCCCATACTTAATGTCTGATGGTGGCAATGTGGAACTTGTGGAACTTGATGGTCCCGTTGTTAAATTACGTTTACAAGGTGCCTGTGGTTCCTGTCCTAGTTCTGCTATGACTTTGAGAATGGGTATCGAACGTCGTCTGAGAGAAATGATTCCAGAAATTGCAGAAGTGGAACAAGTAGTGTAGAAGTAAAAGTTGGGAATTAGGTTTTTTTTACCTAACTCCTAATTCTTAACTTTTAACTCCTAGCTCCTAACTCCTCCCTGACTTATGTCTCACCCTTTGCACGTCGCTTTTATTTGGCATCAACATCAGCCGCTGTATAAGTCTCCTGAAGGAAATGCTGCTTCGTATTCTGGTACTGGAAGATATCGCTTACCTTGGGTGCGGTTACACGGTACTAAGGATTATTTAGATTTGGTGTTGATGCTGGAACGGTATCCTAAGCTGCATCAAACTGTGAATTTGGTACCATCGTTGATATTGCAGATTGAAGATTATATTGCTGGTACTGCTTTTGACCCTTATTTAGAAGTTAGCTTGACCCCTACAGAACAACTAACTCAGGGACAGTTGGAATTTATTCTTGAACATTTTTTTGATGCGAATTACGAGACTTTAATCAAACCTCATCCCCGCTATAGAGAGCTTTACCAAATGCGTCAGGAGAAGGGAGAAGCTTGGTGTTTGGCTCATTGGGATTTGCAAGATTATAGCGATTTATTGGCTTGGCATAATTTAGCGTGGATTGACCCGTTGTTTTGGGACGATCGCGAAATTGCGGTTTGGTTGAAGCAGGGACGCAATTTTAGTATGGGCGATCGCCAGCGTATTTACTCGAAGCAGCGCGAAATTTTAAGTCGCATTATCCCGCAACACCGCAAAATGCAGGAAACTGGTCAGTTGGAAGTGATGACTACACCTTATACTCACCCAATTTTACCTTTACTTGCGGATACTGATGCCGGTCGCGTAGCGGTGCCTAATATGATTTTGCCGCAACAACGTTTTACCTGGGCTGAAGATATTCCTCGTCATCTACACAAAGGATGGGAAATATATAAAGATAGATTTCAACGAGAACCGCGTGGATTATGGCCCTCGGAACAGTCGGTAAGTCCGGCAGTATTACCGTATATTGTAAAACAGGGATTTCAGTGGATATGCTCAGATGAAGCAGTGTTGGGATGGAGTTTACAGCAGTTCTTTCACCGCGATGAAGCCGGAAATATTCAACAACCGGAATTACTTTACCGTCCTTACAGCTTGCAAACTGCGGTTGGAGATGTATCAATAGTTTTCCGCGACCATGCATTATCTGATCTAATCGGCTTTACCTACAGCGGAATGTCTCCTCAAGACGGAGCGCAAGATTTGATTGGACGATTGCAAAAAATCGCTCAAATGCAGCAGCAAAGTAGTGACGAACAGCCTTGGTTAGTTACGATCGCTTTGGATGGTGAAAACTGTTGGGAGTTTTACGAGCAAGATGGTAAACCGTTCTTAGAAGCTTTGTACGAAGGTTTCAGCAACGAACCGCAATTAAAATTGGTTACAGTTTCCGAATTTATCCAACAGTTTCCTCCTACAGCTACGATGAAGGGAGAACAATTGCACAGCGGTTCTTGGGTAGACGGTAGTTTTACTACCTGGATTGGCGACCCGGTAAAAAATCGAGCTTGGGATTACTTAACTCAAGCTAGACTTATGTTAGCGAATCATCCCGAAGCCACAGAAGAGAACAATCCCTCCGTTTGGGAAGCTTTATACGCAGCAGAAGGTTCCGACTGGTTTTGGTGGTTCGGTGAAGGACATTCATCAAATCAAGATGCGATTTTTGACCAGCTATTTCGGTTGCATTTGCGGGGAATTTATCAAGCATTAAACGAACCCGTGCCGAGTTATTTAATGCAACCCTTAGAAATTCACGAAGCACGAGCAGATCATCGCAGTACCGGATATATTCATCCAGAAATTAACGGTAGCGGTGATGAACGAGGTTGGGGAAAAGCCGGACGTTTAGAAATCGGTGGTGCGCGGGGAACCATGCACAGCAGCAGCGCCATCCAACGGTTGTGGTATGGATTAGACCAGTCAAATTTCTACTTACGCATGGATTTTAAAAGCGCAGTCCAGCCAGGAAAAGATTTACCACCACAATTAAATTTGTTGTGGTTTTATCCTTACAAAACCATGCACAACAGTCCTTTACCTTTAACAGATGTACCGGATGCAGCACCAGTTAATTATTTATTTCATCACCATTTAGAAATTGATTTGGTAACGCACTCAATTCAATTTCAGCAAGCTGGCGAACATTCGCAATGGTATCCCCGCGAAAGTAACGCCAAAACAGCTTTAAACACTTCATTAGAAATAGCAGTACCGTGGACAGATTTGCAGCAACCCCCAGAATCTCCGCTCCGACTTGTTTTAGTACTATCGGACAAAGGACGCTTTCGTAATTATTTACCGCAAAACGGATTGATCGCCATTGAATTAACTTGAAAAGGGAATTGGGAATTGGTAATTGGTAATTGGGAATTGGGAATTGGTAATTGCTAATTTAAAACTCGTTGTCCCCCCATCTCCCCATCTCCCCCTTCGGGTTCACCACTTCTCTCAACGGAGGGAACCTCCGCACGAGAGTGGGTTCACCATCTCCCCATCCCCCCATCTCCCCATCCCCCCATCCGGAGTTTTGAAGAAAAAGTCGGGTAAAATTTAGGATTATGCAAAGATACGGTAATTCTACTGGCGACAAATACCGATCGTAGTTACATTGAGAAAATCGTGAAGTCGCGATGTAAATAATATCTTTGATTATAATGAATCGTTTTTCTCAAAAAATATCAACTCTTCATTCAGACCTGTTGACAAATAGTAAATTAGGACAATTATGTGGTTCTAAAACTTTATTTCGCGATCGCTATGCGATTTTACGTATTTTGGGTAGAGGAGGTTTTGGTGTTACTTTTTTAGCTCGAAATGTCAGTCTACCGGGACATCCTTTGTGCGTGATCAAACAGCTTTGTCCTAAAGTTAGCAGTCCTAGAAGTTGGCAAAAAGCTAAAGAACGTTTTGAAAAGGAAGCTAAGACTTTAGGTCAATTGGGAAACCATTCTCAAATTCCCATGCTTTTAGATTACTTTGAAATGGGAGAAGAGTTTTTTCTGGTTCAAGAGTATGTCCGTGGCTGTACTTTGACTAGGGAAGTCAGACGCAACGGTACTTTGAGTGAAGCTGCGGTGAAACAGTTTTTGCACGAAATTCTCCCGGTATTACAATATGTCCACAAAAATCATGTAATTCACCGCGATATCAAACCCCACAATCTACTCCGATGCGAAGATGATGGACGTTTGGTGTTGATTGATTTTGGTGCGGTTAAAGAAGAGTTAGCGTTAATTGGTGAAATTGAAGAGAAAACGACTGCGACGACTAATTTCGTGGGGACTATGGGATTTGCACCTCCAGAACAGTTTTCTTTACGTCCGGTTTACAGCAGCGATATTTATGCATTAGGTATCACCTGTCTTTACTTGCTAAGTGGAAAAGCACCTTTAGAATTTGATTACGACACAAATACGGGTGAAATCTGTTGGCAAAAACAATTAAAAGTTAGCGAACACTTTGCCTCTGTTTTGGATAAAATGCTCAAGGTTAGTGTCAGGGAACGCTTTAAGTCAGCGAATGAAGTCATGTTTGCTCTGGGTATGGAATCCCATTTACCTCACTTAACTAACTGCTTGGCGATTCAACCTACAGAGATTCAAGGTAAAACTAATAGCTTCGAGGATAATTACAGCAGTTATTTACCTCCATTTGCACGAACTGCGATCGCGATTCGGGAATGGAAAGCCAAACTAAAATCAAGGCAATCAAGACGAAAGTCTCGACCTTATTCTTCACTAACATAAATTAAAATTACTAGAATGTAGCAAATACTTCTATTGAATTTAAGTGAAAGCTTGATTTACGATCGGATAAACTATTAATTGAAAAATAAACGGTTATTATTAATACATTAAAATTCAGTAATAGCAGCGGGATAATGAGAAAAATGGGCGATCTTAACCTAAAGTTGATATTTTTCTTGAACAGATTTTGTATAATGATAAAATAATTTTTCCTATCAAAGAAAAATTAGGGGCTTTTGTTAACATACTGTTCTATACAGTCGCCCGAATTCAATGACTATCTGCTGCCTAAATCCCGATTGTTCACATTCTCTCAATGATGATTTAAATAAGGTTTGTGTTAACTGTAATACAGCTTTATTCCCCTTATTACGAAATAGATTTCGAGTTATCCGGGTGCTTTCACAAGAGGGCGGATTTGGTAAAACTTATTTAGCCCAAGATTCTGATAAACTCAACGAACAGTGCGTTATCAAGCAATTAGCACCTAGAATTGAAGGAAACTGGGCGTTAAAGAAAGCTGTAGAGTTGTTTGAGAAAGAAGCGCAACGACTGCAAGAGTTGGGAGAACATCCCCAAATTCCCAAACTTATAGCTTACTTTGAACAAGACAGTTGTTTATATTTAGTTCAGCAATTTATCGACGGACAAAATTTACTGGAAGAATTAGAATCGCGACGCGAAAATGATACTTGGCTGCGTTGTTATAGTGAAACCGAAATTAGAGAATTCCTGTTAAATTTATTACCCGTTCTTCAATTTATCCATGAATGTGGAGTGGTTCACCGAGATATTAAACCGCAAAATATTATTCGTCGCAGTTCTCCGAAAGATTTGCTCGGAGATTTGGTTTTAATAGATTTTGGTTCTTCCAAACAGTTACAGCCAAAACTGAAGTTAAAAGCAGGAACCTCAATCGGTTCTCACGGTTATTCGGCAATAGAGCAGATTCGGGACGGGTTAGCTTATCCTGCTAGCGATTTGTTCAGCGTCGGGGCTACAAGTTTCCATTTAATTACTGGTATTTCACCTTTTCAATTATGGGCCGAACATGGTTACGGCTGGATGAGTAGTTGGGAAAAATATTTAAACTACCCAGTTAGCGATGAATTTGGCAATATTCTCGATAAATTATTAAAAAAAGAGATCGAACAGCGTTACCAATCGGCTGCGGAAGTAATTGCAGATTTGGAGCAACCGCAAAATTACCCTGTATTTTTACCACCTTTAATATCTGCTTCCGAGCAATTTATACCGCCAACCGAAATCCCGGCAAAACCTATATATCCGAACTTAAAAAAGTTAAAAAGTGTATTGATGGCGATCGCAGCTATTACCATGTTCTTAACTGGGGAATTTTGGTATTGGAAAACCCGCGAAGCACAAAGGAGCAATCCCGATAGTATTGCTCAACCAAACGTTCAGCTATCGAAAACCGAAGAAACGAATCAATCATTAGGACAAGCAATAGCTGCTCAAACCCTTAACCTTAACTACGATTCAGTTTCATCCATTGCGATCGCTCCAGATAGCAAGACGATGGTCACAAACAGTATTTTCGGTGTAAAACTATGGAGCTTGGTCACAAAACAGGAAATATCTGTTTTTAACGACCACAGTTTAAAAATTAACGTCGTTGCGATCGACCCATATGGAACGAAATTTGTCAGCGCTGGTGACGATAAAATCATCAAAATATGGAATTTGGCTACAGGACAAGAAATTCGGACGCTAAGCGGACATACTTCGGAAATTCACGCTTTAGCTTTCAGTCCTGATGGTAAAATACTTGCTTCTGGAAGCGATGACAACAGCATTAAATTATGGAATGTCAGCACCGGGGAAGAAATTGCCAGGTTTGAGGGTCGCGATCGCATTAGTTCTCTGGCTTTTGACTCAGTAGGAAAAATACTGGCAAGCGGTAGTAGTGACGGTAGGATCAAAATTTGGGACATCGTAACTCAAAAGCTGTTACGCACTTTATCGAATAGTTCAAGCAAAGTTTATTCAGTTAACTTCGTCGAAAAATCCGGAAGAACTAATAATAACTCAGTAATTGGTAGTTACAATAACATCATACGTATGTGGAATCCTCTTACTGGGGAGATAATACGTACTTTTAGAGGACATTCTCGATTGGTGACATCTACTGCTGTAAGTCCTCGGAGCAATCTTCTTGCTTCGGGTAGTAGCGACCAAACAATCAAACTGTGGAATTTACACACCGGAGAACTTTTGGCTACCTTAAGAGGGCATTCTGCTACAGTAGAATCTTTGGCTTTTAACAGGGAAGGAAATATTTTAATTAGTTCCGCTCAAGATAGAACTATTAAAATTTGGCAAATACCGATTTTTTAGCCGTGAAGAAAATTAGACATCATAAAGCTAATATAAAATACTTGTAAAGAATGTGTCCGAAGCTAGAAAATTTCTCCGAGATCTTATTGAATTGATCTTCTACCGATAAATTATCTCATTAGAAGATTACCGGGCTTGAGGGAGCATAAAGCATACGCATTGACAGAAAATACAAAATATGAATGTGGCAAAAACACATCCATCGTAGGGGTTTAGCAGTGCTAAACCCCTACGCATGACTCCAGAATTTATTAAGTTTATAAAAAATGACCAATTATATATTGAAAATCTTAACAAGTTCGGCAGTAATAATTTTAGCCTTTGTCAGAATTTGGAGTTGGCAATCTTCTCCTGCTGTTAGCAGTATATCTTCCGATGTGGATCGTGTATCTACTCCGTGGCAAAACAATTCTCTAGGTTTTACATTAACGGGAAATTCCGATTCAGTTGGAGCGATCGCCATTAGTCCGCATCCAGTTGAAGGAAGTCAAATAAAGGTGATGGCTTCGATTGACGGGGATAAAACGATTAAGTTGTGGGATTTAGAAACAAGACAGCCAATCCGCATCCTTAAAGGACATTCTGACTCAGTTAATGCGATCGCTTTTAGTCCAGATGGAAAAATCCTGGCTTCTGCTGGTGATGACAAAATGATTCGATTGTGGAATGTGGCAACGGGGGAGAAAATCCGCACTCTTAAAGGACATTCAGCCTCCGTTGTGTCAATTGCTTTTAGCCCGGATGGTAACTTTATAGTTAGTACCAGTTGGGATCAAAAAATCAATTTGTGGAATGCAGCTACAGGAACCAATATTCGCAGTCTTCAAGGTAATTGTGATGTCGTAAATGTAGTCGCAATTAGCCCCGATGGTCAGACTTTTGCTACAGGAAATCATTTTGAAGGTACGATTCAGCTATGGAATTTAGCCACGGGAACCAAAACCAAATATTTAACGGGTCATTTGGACGCAGTTAGTTCTTTAGCATTCAGTCCCGATGGTGAAACTCTTGCCAGTGGTAGTTGGGATAAAACTATCAAGTTATGGAATTTAAAAACTGGAAGCGTGCTGCGTACCTTAAACGGACATTCTCAAAAAATTTGGTCAGTTGCATTTAGTCCCGACGGTAAAACTCTTGCGAGCGGTAGTTGGGATAAAACTATTAAGCTATGGAGTGCAAAAACCGGAAAACGCATCAGCACCCTTAGAGGACATTCCCAAAGAATTTGGTCTGTAGCATTTAGTCCGGATGGTAAAAGTCTTGTTAGCAGTAGTTTGGATAAAACTATCAAAATTTGGCAAGCGTTGTAGTAAAAACTAGATTACGAGCAAATAACATCAGACCAGTCTTGATTTCCTCGACCTGGTTGACACTTGTATTGTTGACCCACCCAAACAATTTCCCATCTATTTTGGTTAAGTTTCAATTCGATGCGGTATCGTATTCCTGCTAATGAATCATCAGCTAAACCGACTAAGGTTTGTACAATTACAGCGGTTTCTCCTCGAACATATGTAATTGAAATATCTTCATAACTTCTTCCATCTTCTTCTAAGCTACCAAATAATTGTGCAGCTACAGCTTTTGGATTAGTAGCTTTAATGCGGTTAGTAGCAATAAATTCTTTTACGTTAATTACTTGAAAATTCAAACGTGGGCTGTTCTCTTGCAGTGCTGCGTTTAATTTAGACCAAGTTTTTTCGCCTACAATCCCATCGGTAACTAATCGTTGTGTTGATTGAAAGTTGATCACAGCAAGCTTAGTTTTAGCTCCAAAAATACCGTCAATACTACCTGAATAAAAATTAAGTTTCTTCAAACCTTCTTGCAGCTTAGTAACTTCTGCACCAATCGATCCTTCTCTAAGCACAGTATAGATAGCGTTCATAGTTTATATCATGTTTTGTTGGTTCTGATATCTAACATCACTTTTTAATTTATCTATTCCGGACGCACAAATATAAAGAAATATTCAGAAGATAGTTCCAAGGAAAAAATAGACCATAGAATTCCTCCTACTTAGAACTCACGAAGCTTTTGTAGACTTGGATGGAAGTTTAATATTTCTAAAATCATAAAGATTTAGATTTATCAAATGTAACTTTTAATGGCTTAGATATTAATTCTTCTGAATTTTTAGAAATATCGAGAAAAGAACATTTTGGTAATGGAGAATCAAATAAATGAAGATTGAATTGATCCGATAAAGCTTCAAATACTTTAATTCCTCTAACACTATTACCTCTAGAGTCAATTAAAGGGGAAAACACAGCAATACCAGCGCGATCGGGAATTACACCAATTATTCCCCCTGAAACTCCGCTTTTTGCCGGAATCCCGACTCGATAAGCCCATTCCCCAGCATAGTTGTACATTCCACAGGTATACATAACGCTTAAAATATCTCTAACGTAGCAAGGTTTTACGGCTTGTTTTTTTGCGATCGGATTAATACCTCGATTTGCCAAAGTTGCAGCCATCACCGCTAAATCGTGGCAATTAACAACCAAAGCACATTGTTGAAAATAGAAGTCAAGAATTTCTTCAATATTGTTTTCAATGATGTCAAAATTAAGCAGTAAATTGGCTAAAGCTCGATTGCGATGTCCGGTAGCTCGTTCGGACATAAATACCGGAGCGTCGATAAATACATCATGACCGATATAGCGACGAAACATATCTAGCATCCGATTCAGCTTTTCGGTAGCATTTGAACCTTTGATTAAACCAGCAGTAGCAATAGCACCAGCATTAACCATCGGGTTATCCGGACGTTTAGAGTTTTCATCCAAGCGAATTACTGAATTAAAGGGATCTCCAGTGGGTTCTACACCAATTTTTTCCAACAACGTTTCGCGATCGCAATCTTCTAAAGCCATACCGTAGACAAAAACTTTAGATATAGATTGGATGGTAAAATTTTGCAGGTGATCTCCAATTTCAAAAATCTCTCCTTCTTTAGTGACAATGGAGATTGCAAACCAGTTTGGATCGGCTTTAGTTAGTTCGGGAATATAGCTAGCCAAAGAACCTGAATTAAGATGGCGATATTCTTCATAAAGAAACTTAATAAACTCTGGAAAGTCAGACATTACATATTTTACTTAGTTGACATGAACTAAATTTTATCTTGACATATTCTTAAGTTATTTCGGAATAATTATCATTACTAATCGTTATGCTTGTAGTGAAGGCTAACTCAGACGACAATTAGATTATGAAAAAACGATATTTTTTAAAAACTGGAACAGCAATGCTGGGTGTAGCATGGTTATCGCCATATTTAGCAGGTATAACAGGTAAGTCAAAAGTTGTAGCAATTGCCTCTAATAAGTTTGAAATTACCAAAACAGAAGAACAGTGGCGCAAAATTTTAACACCTTCACAGTTTTACGTGTTGCGTAAACATGGAACTGAAAGCGCTCATACCAGTTCCCTCGATAAACAATATGCTAACGGTACTTACCTATGCGCTGGGTGTGACTTACCACTTTTTAAGTCTCAAACTAAATTTAATAGTGGTACTGGTTGGCCTTCTTTTTATGCTCCCATAAATGGAGCAATTGGTACATCAATAGATAAGTTATTTTTTATCAGCCGTGTTGAAGTTCATTGTCATCGCTGCGGCGGACATTTAGGTCATGTATTTAACGATGGTCCCAAACCAACTGGTAAACGCTACTGCATGAATGGGGTAGCGTTGAAATTTATCGAAAGTTGAATCAATTAATCTAATCAAGCCGAATTGGCTTTAACCTTCGGATGATGCGGCAATAAAGGGAGAGGAATATCCTACTCCCTACTCCTATTTAAGTACACAGCGCAGATTTAATCGGTAACTCGATCGCAAATTCAGCACCTCCACCAGGTTGAGAATTGCAATATAATTTACCAAAGTGTTTTTCAATAATTTTATAGCTAATTGACAATCCTAATCCCGTACCTTTACCAACTGGTTTAGTAGTAAAAAAGGGGTCAAATAGTTTATCTAAAATTTCTGGTGGAATCCCATTTCCATCATCTTTTATAGAGATTTTTACTCTTTCATCTATACACTCAGTTGTAATCTTAATTGTTTTAACATTATCTTCTTCAGAAGCAGGTTCTATTGATTGAACTTCATCAATAGCATTTGCTAGCAAGTTCATAAATACTTGATTAAGTTGCCCAGCATAGCATTCAACTAAAGGTAATTCGCCATATTCTTTGACAATATTAATCGCAACTTTGGAAGCATCAGTTTTAAGTCGATGCTGCAAAATTAATAGCGTACCTTCAATACCATCGTGAATATCTACAGATTTCATTTCTGCTTCATCTAAACGCGAGAAGTTACGTAATGATAAAACAATTGACTGAATGCGTTTAGTTCCGATAGATAAAGACGAACAGAGTTTTGGTAAATCCTCCGCAATATATTCAACGTCAGTTTCTTCAAGCAATGTTTTCATTTCTGTCGGAGGTTCGGGACAGTATTCCTGGTAGCTACTTAATACTCGCAAAATATTGTCAGTGTATTCCTTAAGGTGAGATAAATTAGCGTGAATAAAATTAACTGGGTTATTGATTTCGTGAGCAATTCCGGCTACCAATTGTCCCAAACTCGACATTTTTTCGGTTTGGATCAGCTGAGTTTGAGTTTCTTGCAAATTAATCAAGGTTTTAGATAGTTGTTCGCTTTTTTCACGGTTATGAGTAAGTAAAGAAGCGTGCTGCATGGCAACTCCTAACTGTGCTGCAATTTGACTAACAAACTCAACTTCGGAATTTTCCCAGTATCGTGATGCTTGATGTTGATATACTCCCAGAATACCCCAAAGACTTTGCTCGAAAAAAATAGGTACTGTGATAAAAGCTTTGATATGAAACTGCTCGTATATATCAAGATGACATTGAGAAAAATCTTCTTGAGAAATATCATTTACGACCAAAACTTCACCTTGACGATATCTACCACCTTGGGTTTCTTGCAGGTAAGTATCATCCCAAACTGTATTCACACCTAAATTACCAACATCGAGCCATCGGGGAGTGACACATTCAAAATCAGCTACAAATTCACCACCCCAATCCGAATTAAACCGATAAACCGAAACGCGATCGCTATCTAATACTTGAGTCAGTTCTTTGGTAGTAATTCGGAAAATTTCTTCAATATCAAGAGAATCGCGGATTTTTGCCACAATACTCGCAAGGGCTTTTTGTCGGGAAATAAAGTTTTCTAATTCTAGATTGGAAAGCTCTAACTGTTGAGTCTTTTGTTGTAGTTGCTCAGTTCTTTCTTGTACCTGCTGCTCTAAGTTGGCGTTTAAAGCTTGTACTTGCTGATACAGTCTATACTGCTTAATAGCTGTAGAAAACCGTTCGCTGAGTGCTTGAGCATACTTAATTTCCTCTTCCGTCCAAGCTTGAGCTTGTCCCTTTTTTTCCTGCTTCCACACCTCAAAGGATTGCCGAGCCATAAGTTGACGAGTATCGGGATTATGCCATCCCGACCATAATATCTCCGTATTTACTTCATCTCTAAAAATTGTTAAGCAACCAACAATATGACTTCCATAGTGCAACGGAATAATTAAAAGACCGCGAACTGAGGTAGATTCAAAAAACGGTGCTAATGTACGGAATAAAGGTTCACGGTAAATATCATCAATTGCCCATAGATTGGGATGATTATTAACTTCCTCTTTATAATTGCCCAAGTTATATACCGAACGCATCCACTGTACCGACCACGGTTTATAACCAGTACTATCGCAACCAGGTTCAATTACCGAATGTAGGAAATTCTTCCAAAGATAATTTTCTTCAACAACTCGATTTGGTTCTACATCTAAAAAATCTGGTTGATTTCCATAGGTATAAAGTTCCCTTGGTTGATTTTCATCCGCAAGTAAATAAAGCCTACCACCAGAACCATTAAAAGTTGCCACAGCTTCTTCAAGTGCTGCTTGCGATTTAACCGTAGGACTTGTATAAAGTAGCTCCGTAACCCGGTTGATATTTGCTTCCTGTTTGGCTTGCGATCGCACTTGGTTGAGCAAAATCGATTGTGCGATCGCAACTCCAACTTGATCTACAACAGCTTGAATAAACTGTAATTCCTCTTCAGTAACATTACGCGACTCGCTATGATGACAAGCTAGCAATCCCCAAAGTTGAGCCGAGGGATTCGAGGAAGAAAGCTGTTTTTTTCCGGTAGAAATTTCTTCCAAGACAATCGGTACTACTACGGAAGACTTAACCCCCATTGCAGTTAAATATTCTGCATGACAAGGATCTAACGGACGATAGCGAATATCGCTTTCTTGTTGAGTTTCACCCGTTTGCGGATGGTCTAAAGGACTAATACCGATTTGAGAATTAGTCACATCTACAACCGAACGTTGACGCGATCGCAAAAACAACTCGCGAGCGTAGGGAGGGATATCATCAGCGGGAAAATGCAGTCCTACTAAAGAAGGTAGCCGATAATTATTAATCGATTCAGCAATTACAACTCCACTACTGTCAGGATTAAACTGGTAAACTTTTACACGGTCAGTCCCCAAATAATCTCGGACTTCCGCCACCATCGTATTCAAAATTTCTTTTAATTCCAAAGACTGACGAATCCGATTAGCAATACGGTGTAATAAACCTTCCTGTGTCGTCCCTAATAACTGGTCTGGCAATTTACCCATCATTATAATTTAATCAAAAATTTAAAATCTTATTAATATGGTTCCCCTTTTTGATGTGTAAATTTCCATGCAATTTTAAAGATGCGCCAAATTGAGCAACGCGAAGGTGGGCTTTGTTTGTGTAGCCCCACCATAGCCAGAGTGAGGGCGAATTTGGCGCAGTCTCATACAGAATTGGTATTAGGAATTAGGAATTGTAAATTCGACCTTAATAACTGGTCACTGTTCACTGCTCACTGTCTTCGAGAATATGTTTGATGTTCGATGGTACGTCTAGAAGGTTTAGGATTTGTCAAAGTTTTCCATGCGGCTTTTACACCAACAAAAACACTGCGCGTACCGGACTGCACATTTTGTGCTTGTTTTTTCGCACTATTAAGACTTTGATCGACTTGCTGAGCGACTCCAGAAGCACTTTTAATCCCGTCACTCACATCATCAGTTAAATCGGTAATTTCCAAACCAGTCAAGCGGATAGCTTCTAAAGTCGGTGGTAACTCTCGCGAAAGAGTGTCAAATAACTTTTCAGCACTGCGAGCAGCAGAAGCTACCTCCTGCAAAGCTGGAATAGCAGCTACCAACAAAGCAGTTAAACTAACAGCAACTAATAAAATAGATAATCCCAGCCAAAATAGAGGTTCACTCACATTAATATTGTTAAGTATGTCGGAGTTAAAAATTGTAGTTATGACAAGGAAGCAGTGAGTATGGTCTAATTTAGATTCTGTTACATAGTGGCGGTTTATTTTTACCGACCTAACTTAATTGTTCACAACAATTTGCACAAAGTTGAGGGTGAGTATAATTCGTAATACCCTTCCCTACGGGACACCTCCGGTGAACGTAATTCGTAATTAACTCCCCCTAAACACAAAGGGACTTCAAACCGATAAAATTTACTAGGTGAATCAGCTACAGAATTCAACTAATTATTTATATGTGGGGGTAGAGAATTGGAGTTATCCTGATTTTGCCGCTTCAATGCTTGATGTTCTCGTGCTGAAGCATCTACTCCTGCAAGAATAGCTTGCTGCAATCGCTCCAAAGTCTCATCCCAAGAACGCAAAGCATTCTCAGAAAGACGGTCGGCTTGAATTTGAGCGCTTGTTGATAAATCCTCTGCTAAGTCTGGTAAAGCCGAAGCGGACTTTTTCAACAATCTACGTGTTTCGCGTCCAGTGCGAGGAGCCATCAGCAACCCAGTGAAGGCACCAATGGTAGCTCCTAGCATCAAACCACCAATAAAACTTCCACTACGATTATTAGACATTTTTCTTTTCTCTCCTTAAACCCATTTTAGGCGGGTTTGAACGGCTTGCAAGACTCTCAAAAATTTTACTATTTTCTTTATTATTGACAAGGTATCAATCGTTTTGGTTGCATTAGTCTGTGAAAAGAAACGGGGGACGAGGGGATGGGGGGACAAGAGTTAGGAGTTATGAGTTAGGAGTTTTGACCTTTAACCTTTGACCTTTAACCTTTAACCTTTAACCTTTGACCTTTAACCTTTGACCTTTGACCTTTAACCTTTGACCTTTAACCTTTGACCTTTGACCTTTAACCTTTGACCTTCTAAAGTTTTCTTCTCAAATATTTGGAAGTTAAATTGAGTCCGGGACGATTCCAGAGAATTTGTCTACCGAAAACAATCAGTGCCAAAATTTGCTTTATCTGTCGTAGTTTTACTTGTAAGCTTTGATTGCTCTGACGCAGATTATTTAAATTCTGTATACCTAAATAAATCGCTTCTGGTCTTCGATGCAGTAGTGCGTAGGAATTGCGATCGCAGTTTGTGAAAAATGCGGTTAATCGCACTAATTTTGGTCGTATTTTACACAGTTGCCAGGTACAAAAAAACAGTATCAGCGAAATTAAAATATTAATAACGACAATAATAGTTACCATTGTTTGTAACAAAATACGGTTGACAATAAGAATAACCATTTAGGGCTAATTTATCCTTTTTACTCTACCAAATTACCTGAATTTTTTTAGAGACGCGATATATCGCGTCTTCAGTTTTAGAGAGATATTTTCAACTACCTTGCATCTGGTTAAACTTAGTTCTAATTGTCTCTACCCGTTTGCGGTTAACACCTAAATCACTTTGTCCCAACCGAGAAGCCGAACGCACGTGAATAGTATTGCTACTGCTGTCTAAATAAAATTCTACATCATCCACAAAACCCATTAAAGCGCTTTTGAATTCTGCGTATAAATAATCTGACGATTCGTTGATTATCTTGGTTCTGTCTTCCGACTCGATCGCAGCTTTGAGGTCAGCTAAAGCTTTTTCTGATGTAGAACTATACTTCAGCGGTTGAATAAAGTGAGTCTCATCCGAACTTGGACTTTGAGAAGAAACGCAGTTTGGGGAGTTGGGACAAGCTGCTAATTTACCGTTGTTTACACCCAAGTTATCCGGTTTTGTTCCTGAAAATATCATTGATGATTTTTTGTTTAAAAGTAAAGTGGACTACTTTTTACTTTATTACGAACCATAGACATCAAAAACATTTATATCGATTTATTCAAAATCCTTTCACAACCAGGAATATATTGTTCCACACACATAAATCTTGTAGAGATCTCCGCACTGCTACACCAAACGATTTCCTAATTTAACGACACCGACTTGTAAAGGTTGAAATAGCGAAGAAACTTTGGAGTCTCCAAATTAGCTATTTCAAAAAACCCGAACAAATGAAATATACATTAAGTGAGAAAATTATACAATGAGTGATACCGTTTCAACATCAAAATGAATATTCGTCCTGAAACACCATCTGATACAAGTGCGATCGCGCTTGTTAATAAATTAGCTTTTGGTAGAGAAGAAGAAGCGCAACTTGTTGAACAAATTCGTAATTCTCAATACTATATTTCGGAACTTACATTAGTAGCAGAAATAAATAATTCTGTAGTTGCTCATATAATGTTTAGCTATATTAATTTAGTCGGTCAAGAAACATTTCAGGTTTTAGGTTTAGCACCTTTAGCAGTTCATCCAGATTTTCAAAAGCAAGGTATAGGTAGCGCATTAATAAATGTTGGGTTAAATAAAGCAAATGAATTAGGAGAAACTTTAATTGTTGTATTAGGTCATCCTGAATTTTATTCTCGTTTCGGGTTTAAAGCTTCGATTGATTTTGGAATAAAATCTCCATTTCCCGTACCCGAAGATGTTTTTATGGTGAAACCTTTAGCAAATTATCATCCAAGATATAAAGGTAGTGTAATTTATCCACCAAGTTTTCATAACATATAGATAGAGAATAAAAAAAAATTAGACGTTAAATCTATTGTATTTTATTTTACATTTAATCTTATATTATGCCGACAAAGTGTTTTTAAATTTAAAAAATATGTAAATATTTTATTGCTAAATAATTATTTATAAGCATAAATATTCGTTGACAAAATAGCGTCTTGTAGCTTTTAAACTTCAAAAGTTTGAAGAAATACACTAATTTTAATACAAACCTCAAAATTAAGTGTATACACGTATTTTATATACTTAATAATAATTATTGAAACTATATAATAAAAGAGAACCACAATTAACCAAATCTAATATGGCTACAGTTAAAAACTTCGACCGTAGCGTAATAGAAACTTATCTAACTAATAGAGGACTGCGATTTAACAGAGACGAAGACGGTGATTTTGTGGTGCAGTTACCATACCAAGAAGAATTAGGGTGTGAAGTCGTTTTAGTCTTTTGTGCTGAAGGTCCTCAAGAAGACGTTTATTCAGTCAGACTTATTTCTAGTAAACGTATTCCTAAAGATGAATGGGAACGTGTAATGTCTTTGTGTAATGACTGGAACAAAGAAAAACGTTTTCCTAAAGCGTTTCTTGATATCAGGATTACATCTGAAGCAACTCTCGCTATAGTAGCATTAGAACAACATTTGCATCTAAAACCTGGCGTACATCAAGAATTATTTGATGATTGGACTGATATTATGGTTTCCGGTGGATTCCAATTCTGGATGTGGGTACATCAACAACATGGTTTGTAAGTAAACTTATATTTTTTTGTAATTTAAATTGCTATTAACTGATGTTTGGTTAATAGCTTTTTTGTGTATTTAATTTTTTTTGTTAGCTTTAAAAGGAAAATAAAATTATCAATAACATTGAAAGAAAAGTCCGTTTATACTAATATTTATGCTATTTTTATATTATTTGAGTCTTCGTACTACTTATTTTATACTGAGTATAACAACTAATAATTCAGATTTTGTCAGATGCAGAGAAGAAAAGTTTTAATTGTAACTAAGACCTACCCTTCAATTAGTAGGAAGTACAAGGAAACGGTTTGTACAGCAGGGGTTTTGCTGGATGATTCTGAAAAGCCGATACAGTGGATTCGTATTTATCCTATTCGTTTTCGATCTTTAAATTTAGATAAACGTTATCCAAGATGGTCTATCATTAGTGCTGAGATAGAGAGAAATACAAAAGATTATAGAGAAGAAAGCTTTCGGATAAATGACTCTTCTATAGATATAGTGAGAAAAATTGATACTAAGAATAACTGGAGAGAACGGAAATCCTTAGTTTTACCATTAGAATTTAAATCTGTTAGTGAAATTATAAACAATGGTAAATCTCTCGGAATCATTAAACCTCAAAGTATTAAAAAATACTTTTATAGAACAACTAGCCGTGAGTGGAGTTCTAGACAACAAGCTATTCAAGACCAATTAGATTTATTTGAACCTTCAGTAGAGTTAGAAAAAATACCTTACCAATTTTGCTACGATTTTTTTGCTCAAGATGGAAAGCATCACAAATATTCTATAAATGATTGGGAAATAATGCAATTATATAGAAACTGTAGAAATAATTCAGAAAAGGTAACGCAAGATGAAAAAGAAATAAATGCTTTAGAGAAAGTAAGACAAAAATTAGAAGATGATTTTTTGAACAATAAGGATTTATACTTTATAGTAGGTAACTTAAAAAATCATAAAAACACTTTCATGATTATCGGTTTATTTTACCCACCGAAAGTAGAATTTGAGCAGTTGAGTCTTTTTAGTTAATTCAAAAAAATATAAAATGAACAATACAAAAATACATACAAGTAACTATATCCTGACTTTCGGATATGGAAATCGTAAAGATTATCAAGAATTTATCGAATATCTTGAGCAATACAAAGTTTCATGTGTAATTGATGTGAGAATTCGTCCTCGTGCTTGGAGTCGTAAATGGTACGGTGATGGGGTTGAAAAACTTTGTCTTTCCAAAGGAATTAGATATATTTCTAAATCAGCTTTAGGTAATACATCAGGTAATGCAAAATGGGAACCAGCAGATAAACAAGAGGCTCAAAGATCGTTACAAGAAGTTGCAGAAATAGCTTTTGATGGAACTGTTTTATTAATGTGTGCTGAAAAAGATTGGCAAAGATGTCATCGTACAGAAGTAGCGAATGAACTGGAAAAGTTAGTACATTTTCCGGTGCAACATTTACTGTAATTTGGCTTTCTCCTTAATTTCTCCTACTCCGCGCTCTCAGCGTCTCTGCGGTTTTATTTTTATATAATTGAACTTAATATCAAACAACTTCTGCCGAGATAACACCCGCTTTTTCCAGTACAGCCGCAACTCGTAAAATTGCCATTTCGTTATAAGGTGCAGCGATTAATTGCACTCCCAAAGGTAAACCATTCGCTTGCTGAATTGGAACTGATAAAACGGGTAAACCAATAAATGATAGCGGTTGAGTAAACAAGCCTAAATGCGGACGAACTAATATTTCTTCTCCATCTAAAAACATCGTTTCCTGTCCTATTTCCGGTGCTGAAATTGGTGTAGTTGGAGCAATAATTACATCGACATTTTGAAATATTTCTCGAACTTTTTGCTTATACCAACTTCTAAATCTTTGGGCTTGAATATACCAACTGCTAGGAATTAAAGCCCCCGCAATAAATCTATCTCTTGTCGCAAAATCAAAATCTTGGGGACGCGATTTTAATTTATCCAAGTGTAAATTTGCACCTTCAGATGCGGTAATTATGTATGCAGCAGCACGAGCGCGATGAGCTTCCGGAATGGAGACGTACTCAGTAACATTCAACGCATCGGCAACTTTTTGGACTGTTATTAACACTTCCGGTGCGGCTTTTTGAGTGAAATAGTCGTCCGCGATCGCAATCTTTAACCCATCAATATTTTGAGTCATTACCTGCAACGTATTTACACATGGACGTTTCGTACAAACACTGTCTTTTGCATCTTCACCCTGAAGCAAATCGAAGGCGATCGCAATGTCTCTTACCGAACGTGCAAATGGTCCAATATGGTCAAAACTGCTGGAAAATAGCACCACACCAGCCCGCGACAACCTACCATAAGTTGGTTTCAAACCGAAAACCCCGCACAAAGCCGCAGGTACGCGAATCGAACCGTTAGTATCCGAACCCAAAGTTAAAGGAACCAAACCAGCAGCTACAGCAGCAGCGGAACCTCCTGATGAACCACCAGCTACACGGTTTAAATCGTGAGGATTATGAGTAGCACCGTAATGAGAATTCTCGGTAACAAAACCGTATGCGTACTCATCCATATTCAACGCTCCTACAAGTATTGCACCGGCGTTTTTCAACTTAGTCACAGCCGTTGCATCTTGAGTCGCTGGGGGATTTTCAGCATTAATTTTTGAGCCAGCAAGAGTTGTTAAACCAGCGATATCATAAAGGTTTTTGACAGCAAAAGGTACCCCAGCCAACAAACCGGGATTATTACCTTGAGCAATTTCGCGATCAATTTGCGCTGCATCATTTAAAGCAGTTTCCGCAGTTACGGTAGTAAAACAGTTTAATTGCTTATCCCGCGCCGCAATTCTATCTAAAGTAGTATTGACAACATCAACCGCAGTGATTTCACCTTGCTGTACCGCAGTTGCGATCGCGATCGCATCGGCTTTTAAATTCATAGTTCAAATTATGGTTCAAAGATTGGTGCTGCTTCCACATTTTCCGGCAAAGGAAACTCATTTACAAGCTTTGCGATAGTTTGAATTCTCTCAAAATTCGCTACCACACCATCGCGGTATTCGTCAGGTAGTTGTAAATCCAATAATAACGCCATTTGATCCACATATTCCCCTGCATTAAATTTCTGGTTTTTCATATAGGATTCTGTTTTGATTTTTGAATAACTCGTAGGGAGGATGATTAAGAGAATGAATTGGTAGTTTACTTACTACTCATTCCTAACTCCTAACTCCCTATTCCAACCTGCTTCAAAATAGTCATCGGTTTATAATCCTTCAATATCTGCATTTGCTGCTCATTTCTTACTAACAAAGTACCAGCAAACCCTAACGAATTAACAGAAATAGACTCAAAAACTTCTTGAGATCGCGGTACAATAAACATCCATTCTCTAGTTACTAAAAGATTATAAGCTATAGAATTATTTTGCATATTTTCACTGAACAAATTAACAGCTTTAAGCAATTTATAATAAATTTGAAGAGTAATTTGAGCAGCATCATTTGGATTGATTAAATCGGCATCAAAACGACAAAAACCGTGAACAAAAGGTAAATCTGGAACCCTTCCTACATCACCATCAAATACAGCAGATGAGAATAAAGCTGCAATGGGAACGGATTCTTTTTGAGTCGGTACGAGTGGAGTCGGAACAAGTTGTAAATGCTTATGTCGTTGAGAAGCACCAGCAATTTTTCCACCGTTATAAAACACTAAACCATCAATTTCCGCCAAACAAGCCCACATTGCTTGAAAATCTTGATAATTAAGTAAACTATCTTGTTCCTCAAATTCACGAGTCACAATTAACAGATGATGATCCACAACATTAAATTTATTCAACAAACATAAATGTGTCGGGGAAATACCCGCAACAAATAAATCTTCCTCATAAGGAAGAAATGGATTGAAATCATGACCTTTTTTAGCAGCTTTATCCTGCTTCTTTTTCGCTTCGTCTTTGCGGCTTAAATTAGATAGAGTACGTACTAAAAAATTCACTCCATTTTCTTCTACAAATTCATAATCGGTAGATATTGACTGTAAAGCACCACATTCCAGCCCGTGTTGAGTTTGTTCTTTAAGCCTTGTCCACAGAGTACCAGGTGTTAATAATATTTCTTGGTTAACCGATCGAGTGTCTGTCATATTTTTATTAATCAAAGAATATATAAAACCTCTAACTTTACCGGAATCATCTATAATTTTACTGTTTTACCTTATTACCCAAGCAATAATAAACTTTAAAGCAATGAAAAATCAACTATTAATACCTGGTGGAATTTTAATTGCACTGCTATATCTAACAGGTTGCGGAGAAAACAATTCAAATTCTGCGACTATATCTCCTGTTGAAACATCAAATCCAAGTGTTACATCAACTCCAATAACTACAGATCCAGTTTCTCAAATATCTCCAACTCAGATAGCTCCCGGTACCTACTGCTATACGACAAAAACAGAAACTCTTGATGCAGATGCAGAAATAACTATCAACCCAACAAATCAAGTCAACGGAACTGTTAATGCAACAATTCAGAACAAAGCTGAAGGTTACTATAGCTCTTACAATCAAACATTGAAAGGAACCTTACAAGGAGAGAAAGCAAAGCTTGATATCGTGACAAAAATTGAATTGGATACTCAAAAAGCCCAAGAAACCTGGACAATTACAGAATCAACTTTAAAGAGCGATCAAGAAACTTTTAATAGAGTTGATTGTGCAACTTTAGGAAAGGATGATTCTGCTATTAAACCAGTAAGAATAAAATTTGATCGAGGTGCTACTTCCAGAACCATTAAAAATTCCGTCGTTAGAGGAACCCGCGATACTTATTTAATTGGTGCAAACAAAGGACAGCAGATGAATTTGAAAATCACCTCTTTAGAAAATAACGCCGTATTTGATGTGGTTTCTCCTGATAGTAAAACTTTACAGCAAGAAGCAACAAATTGGAGTACCAAACTTCCAGCGAATGGAGATTATCAAGTTGTAGTGGGTGGAACTCGCGGCAATGCTAGTTATGAGTTGACTGTAGAAATTAAGTAACGCACCCTATTATTTTATAATATTTCATCACCAGGGAATGAAATTCCCTGGCTAATAGCCAAAGCCCTCTTAAGAGGACTAATAGAATATCATGTAAAAGGCAAAAAAACGCCCTGTCAAGAGCGCGTAATTAATAAAAATGAATGCAACAGATAGATTTTGGAAACTATTGAGATAAAAGCCTTTTACAATCCAAAATCTAAAATCTAAAATCGGATCGCTTTTCTCGAATCGATTCGTAAATCCCTAAGTAATCACTCGCTGGATGATTCCACGAGTAGTCATACTCCATACCTTGCTTAATCAGCATCCGATATTCGTCTTTCTCGTTGTGCCACAGCCATAAAGCCCGCTCCATTGCAAACTCGATCGCATGATTGTCAGTATTGTTAAACACGTAACCGTTGCGTTTTTCGGGCGGTTTATTTGAGTCGTAATCCCTATCAAACACGGTATTAACTAACCCACCAACTGCCCGCACAATCGGTACTGTGCCATATTTCAAACCAATCATCTGCGTAAGTCCACAGGGTTCGTAATCGCTCGGAACCACAATCATGTCTGCCCCTGCATAGATCAAATGAGCTAATTCTTCGTTAAAACCAAGTTCTAAATGAACATCGGGATTATCGTTTAAGAAATTTTTCTCATGCTGAAATAGAGCATTAATATCAGCACCCGTTGCGGAACCTAACAACACATACTGTGCGTCTTTATACAGCGCATGGTAAATCGAATGGTGTACTAATCGAACGCCCTTTTGAGCATCCAATCGACCAATATAAGCCACAATTGGTTTATCAACTTCTTGCAGCAGAAGCCTTTCCCGTAGAGCTTTTTTATTTTTAGTTTTTGCGTCGATGTTATCTATGCTGTAATGTTCGGGAATATGGCGATCGGTTTCGGGATTCCAAAAGTGATTATCGATACCGTTAAGTATGCCGCGAAACTTGTCTTGATGCAAATGCAAAGTATGACTTAAACCGCAACCGACATCTGTATGATGTGCTTCCCAAGCGTGATGGGGAGACACAGTAGTTACAGAATTGGAATAAACAATTCCTCCTTTCATCAAGTTGATCGCAAAAGGATTGAAATTATCCCGCAGTTTATCATATTGGAAGTAATAATCTTCGCGATTTAAACCTGTAGCTTGCAATATTTCCGCACCACCCATTCCTTGATGCTTAAAGTTGTGGATGGTATAGCAAACCCGTTGATTTCCCATTCCATGATATTTGTAAATCTCATACAGCATCACCGGGACTAAACCAGTTTGCCAGTCATGACAGTGGATAATATCAGGACGCTTGTTGCTTTGTAATAAAAATTCTAATGCTGCTCGACTGAAAAACGCAAAGCGCATATTGTCATCATCACAACCGTAATAGCAACCGCGATTAAAATAATTATCTTGCGAATGGGGTTCGATAAAGAAACAAACTCGTTCGTGTACCCAACCGCAGTACACCGAACAATGGACAGTTCCGTTATACCAGGGAACCCATAAGTCTTTGTAAGCATCATGAAGTCCCCAAATATGGTCGTACCGCATACAATCGTACTTAGGCAGAATTAACTCTACGCAATTCCCCCGGCTTTCTAATTCCGTACTAAGTCCATAAACAACATCCCCCAACCCCCCCGCTTTAATCACAGGAGCGCATTCCGAGGCAATCTGTACAATGTACATTCCTACTCCTTGCTTAACCCGCTTAACAAAAATTCACTGTATGATGTTTTCAATCAAAACAGAAAATTTACTTGACTAGCAAGATAGGACAAAAAACTTTAATTAGCATCCCCCCAACATCCTCAAAAGTACAATCTAGAGGTAGAGGCATCAATTTTGTATAGCCCTCTACTATAGCCAAGTAACCTCGTGTCACGCATCTATCTGCAAGATTAACTTAAAAAAAATGTCCGCAATTATCTTATATCTAAAGAAATAT
Organism: Rivularia sp. UHCC 0363; assembly: GCF_034931125.1. Lineage (NCBI taxonomy): Bacteria > Bacillati > Cyanobacteriota > Cyanophyceae > Nostocales > Rivulariaceae > Rivularia > Rivularia sp. UHCC 0363. The sequence continues at coordinate 32,447 of NZ_JAYGHM010000061.1, forward strand.
GCCTTAAGATAGGTAATAAGACAAATTAATCGATTCTGTTTAGCTCACACTATTTATCTTTAACTTGCATGGAGACTAAGCTTCAAGAACTAATTGGTCAACAAAATGTTTGGCTATTGGTTAAAACCAGTAACGGTTGGCTAAAGAATGTAGATATTTTGGATGTTGATTCAGATACTGTTACCTTCCGTTACGAATCGGAATCAGACGTAGATAAAAAAATTTGGGAAAAGACAACTAGAATTGACAACATAGCAGAAATAGAAATTCGTCTAATGGCAATGCCAAAAGACAACAAAAAAATACAAGACTTACGACAAAAGTTTTCTAAGCTACTAGAACAGGAAATTCCCGAATCGCAAGAATAAATCCGAATATTTAACAACCATAATTTGTAGGTTAGGTTAGACACGTTAGCGTTCACGCGAAGCGTGCGGCGAGGGCGTGTCCGGAGGACATAGATCAATTTCGTTTGTAACGCGAATCTATCATAATCGTGTCGTAACCCAACATCACCATTTTGGGTAAATTCAAATATTTTGTAATATCCCAAATAAAATGTTGGGTTAGAGCGCTTTGTTTAACAACTTGTAAAATATCATGATTCTTCGTGCGCTCAACCCAACCTACGAACTACGAACTAACCTACGAATTACGAACTAAAAAAAATATTTTTGATTCCAGGTTTTATGGAAACAGCATCTCTACTAATAGGTAATTCCAAATAATCGCTTAATTCTTCAGCTAACCAATCTATCTCTGGTAAACTTAGATATTGGGGAAATAAGTTGATTCCTCCATACCATTTCCCATCGAGAAGAAAGGTTCCTAGTTCATAACTACGGGTTCCAGTCCAAATAATTAATCGAGATGGAATCTCTGGCTGTCCTTTTTTACTTTTATCTATAGTTCTACCGACAATTTCTAATTTACAAATATCGCTTTTTTGAATAAAACGTGGTCTATATTTTAAACCAAATAATTCGTAAGTTATTTGCATCTTCTCTTGATTAATCCCAAGACGAATACATCCAAATAAAGTAAATATAATTTGTAGCCATCCACTGAGAACCATAATCCAAACTAAAATAGGGATTATTAACAATAAAATCATCCCAAATGAGCCGACTGTTAACGCGGTTAAAAACAGAAGTTGAAAGGTCATTAGTAAGGACAATAATCCTAGCTTTAAACTAAAACCCGGTGGAGGAATTAATATTTCCAACTCATCTTTCCCCTTCGTGAATTCAACCTTGCTACCTTTGGGCTGACTCACAACTAACTTAGAATCTACCAACGTCGGATTTTCCAATTCTTCCAAAGCAACTTCCGCAGAAGATGGACGATTTTTCAAAGTAGGTTGTGTCATCCATTTAAGCCAATTGATAAAATCAGAACTTAAATTAACCGATTCCTCAAATTGAATTATCATGTCATTCCCTAACAAATCGGCGGGATGACTACCAGTAACTAAATAAATCAAAGTCGCACCCAAACTATATAAATCCGAAGCTGGTACACTACGTCCGCCAAACTGTTCTTGAGCCATATAACCGTAAGTACCTACCACAGTCATGGTTCCACCTTGTTGCTGTGCTGTAGTCTTCACCGCCCCAAAATCGACCAAATAAAGATTACCAAGATGATTCCCAGAGCGATTTCCTAATAAAATATTGCTGGGTTTGATGTCGCGATGAATAACGGCAGGTTGTCTGGAGTGCAGATAGATTAATACTTCCAATAAAGCTTTGCCAATTTGCTTAACTTCTATTTCGCTAAAAGTACGTCCCGCTTGCAAATGTTCTTCCAAAGACTGAGCCGGGATGTATGTTTGTACTAAACCGAAGCCTTTGGAATTAGGTAAATCAACCTTAAATGAATCTATATAGTTGGGAATTGCAGGATGTGAAAGTTGTTCGAGAATTTGCGCTTCCCTTTCAAATAACTTTAAATCTTGCCAATCAAATTCAATATCGAAGTTAAGCAGTTTGACAACTACTAAATCTTGAGTTTTTAAATCTTTTGCTAACAAAGTTTTTCGTCCAGGATTTTTACCTAGTTGTCGCTGAATTTCGTATTTTTCTTGTAATATTTGGTTTGTCATTATTTTTATTTTTATTTTTTTTACTCGTAGGTTGGGTTAGACACGATTGAAAAATTTAATTTGTAACGCGAATATATGATTCGTGTCGTAACCCAACACCAGCACCTTGGTTAAATTGAGACATTTAGGAATACTCATAATAAAGATGTTGGGTTACGGTGCCAATACTAATTACTTGTTAAATATCATAATTTTTCATGCACCGTGAAGCCAACCTACAAACTAGATATTTTCAGTATCCCAACATTTATTAAAATTAATCTGGGTAAAATTGCGGAAAACTATTTCATCAGCGAGAATGTAGGCAAAAACCCCCAAAGGACAAATGAAATCTAACCTTTTACAATCCCGTCGCCAATTTTTACTGAGTAGCGCGATCGCAACTTCTGCAATCATTACTAAAAATGTACTTCCCCAAGTCAGCTTTGCCCAGGCACCAGGTATTATTACATCTGACAAAATGCGTCCAAAAATACCCTACGGTGTAGCTAGCGGCGATGTGAATGCTAATAGCGCGGTAATTTGGAGCCGCACCGATAAACCAGGAAGGATGATTGTTGATTATGCCACCAATGAATCTTTCAAAAATGCCCAACGAGTTATCGGTCCTGCGGCTTTGGAAGTTAGCGATTTTACAGCGCGAGTTAATCTAAATAATCTACCAAGCGGCGAACAAGTTTTTTACCGCGTTACTTTCCAAGATTTAGCAGATATCAATACTTACAGCGCTCCTTCTATCGGAAGTTTACGAACTCCCACCCAAAACGGCGATATCTATTTTGCTTGGTCTGGAGATACTGCTGGACAAGGTTGGGGTATCAATACTGACTTTGGTGGCATGAAAATCTACGAGACAATTCGGCAAATCAAACCCGATTTTTTTATTCATTCTGGTGATTATATCTATGCCGATAGTCCTATTGAGAGTACGGTGAAGCTGGATGACGGCAGTATTTGGCAGAATATTGTCACCCCGGAAAAGTCCAAGGTTGCGGAAACTTTACAGGAATTTCGCGGCAACTATATTTATAATTTGCTGGATGAGAATGTCAAGCGCTTTAATGCTGAAGTTCCGCAATTGGTGCAATGGGACGACCACGAAACTGTGAATAACTGGTATCCCGGCGAAATTCTAGAAGACGATCGCTACAAAGTAAAAAGCGTCTCTCTATTAGCAGCCAGAGCTAAACAAGCCTTCATGGAGTATACACCCATCCGCTTTAACTCCAATGACCCAGAGCAAATTTACCGCTCGTATAAATACGGGTCTAATTTAGAAGTTTTTATGTTAGACGAACGCAGCTACCGAGGAGCAAATACACCCAACCGTCAGCAACAAGTAAGTGCAGAAACGGCGTTTTTGGGCAATTATCAACTGCACTGGTTAAAAAATCAGTTATTAAATTCAAGCGCAACTTGGAAAGTTATTGCGTCCGATATGCCTATTGGATTATTAGTTAAAGATGGTGAAACCAATTTTGAAAATGCATCAAATGGTGATGGTGTACCGTTGGGTCGAGAATTGGAGATTGCGGATTTATTGCGTTTTATTAAACAGAAAAATATCCGCAATGTGGTTTATTTAACCGCTGACGTACATTATGCAGCAGCCCATTATTACGACCCCAATAAGGCACAGTTTACCGAATTTAACCCGTTTTGGGAGTTTGTTGCCGGTCCTTTGAATTCCGGCACCTTCGGACCCAATCAGCTAGATAATACTTTTGGTCCGCAAGTCAAGTTTCAAAGCGTAGACTCGACAATGAAACCAAATAGGTCTCCAAAAGATGGTTTGCAGTTTTTTGGTACGGTAAAAATCAATTCTCAAACCAGAGCTATGACCGTTGGACTACACAATATTGAGGGAAAAACCCTCTACAGCGTAGAAATACCGGCTGCGTAACTTATAAATCGTGATTCGTAATTATGATTGGATTCAATTTTGGATTTTAAGCTATGACATGGATTTTGGATTACAGCTGTTAAATGAAGCACAAAAATGAATTTTAATATTTAGTGGGCATCTTTACCCGTCCAATTGCACTTAATTAAGATGAAATTTGCTGTGTATCCAAAGGTTTAAAGATTTTAGATTTGCGATTTATATAGAAATTCCACGAGTTTCAATCTAAAATCTAAAATCTAAAATTGCCTCACAACTACGAATCACGAATTATTAATTAGGGTTTTGGGTAATGGGGTTGTTCGGTAGGAATTGGTGGATGTATTTCAAAAGTTGTTAGCGGTCTATAGCTGTACTCTGAATCTGATTCTTTTTGAATGTGTTTTTTGATTGCATCTAAATCAACAAAGCAGTCAGCAACATCAATTAAGCTTTCGCTTGTCATTGAGCGCAAACTAACTACTTCTACTCTGGAACCTTGGTAGGAAACTGCATTTACTGCATAAGCTAAATCTCCATCACCACTTACTAACACCGCAGTATCGTAGTAAGGAGCCAAATTCATCATGTCTACAGCAATTTCTACATCTAGATTGGCTTTTTTGGAACCATCTGGGAATTGCACTAAATCTTTGGTAATCACCCGATAACCATTCCGACGCATCCACAACAAGAAACCTTGCTGTTTTTCGTTGGTTGGATCTACTCCCGTGTAGAAGAATGCACGCAACAATTTTGAATCTTTTGCTAAGCAGCTAAGTAATTTGGCATAGTTGATTTCAATCCCAAGCTGCAATGCTGCATAAAATAAGTTTGCACCATCAATGAAAATCGCGACTCTACCGCGATTGGGACAAGTAAAAATAGTCCCGTCTGGGTAAAGGTCTGGTGTATCCATGTAATCTTCGGGAACATCGGGGACGCTCGGAACATCAGGGACTATCAAATTTGGTCTTTGATATTCCAACTGCTGTCTGATTGGCCTTTTTGGTTTGTTTTCTTTGGTAAAAGTATTAATAGTCATTGATACCTCTGAATGTCAAAGCAAATAATTTATTTGAGTTGTCGCGAAAGCTAGATAAACTGGGGGATTTCTTAATCCTTGAATCGAAATTGTTTTAAGTAATATTTTCTTACTTTACATATGCTAAACACAGTATTCGGCATATTTGCTAATAATTCGGGAATAATCGAAATTAGCAATTAGTCCAAAGAAGGCTTTGACCACCGATTACAACACTGATATCAACGAAAGTTGGGTAAGTAATATTACAGGTTGACAATTCATTTTAAAGGTTATAACTCAAAAATGTCGGTTTTGTGGATATTAATAAAACTAATCAACAAAATCTCTGTAAATATACGGTGATAATTTTACTGACATCAGATTTTATAATTACCCGAAAACTATAAATAAACTTCATATTATGTGATGTTTCTCAACTTTTTTGACAAATTGCTTGGAATTAAAGCAGTAAAACATGATTTTACTCAGTTTTATGTAATTGGATGTAAAGAAAAATTTAGTTCTCAAACATTTGATTATTCGTATTTACTAGCTATCCGGCGTAATTTGAAGTTATTGTGAGTGACGATCGCCTCTTAACCTCAAATTGTTTTTGTTAGAGATTTATCCTATATCTCTGTATTTAAACGCAAATAATCGCCTTTTGTTCTTGATTTGCTTCCCACTCAAAAAAAATTGGTAGAGATAATACCGATCCTCAATAAAGTTCAGCTTAATATTACTTAACAATTCAATAAACAGCTTTTACATTTGGGCTAATAATCAACCCAAATATTAAGCTTAAAATTACAAAGAATCGGCAACACCATCGCGATATTTAACTTAACTATCTGGGTCTTCCGAGAGTGGTGATGTACAAAACAGCTTCCGAAGCAGGAATACCCAAAACTTCATTTACCTTGTCATCAAAAAAGCCACCGATCCCGCTAACACCCAAACCCAAGTGAACCGCACTTAAATTAATTCGTTGTCCTAACTTGCCAGCATCCATATGTAGATAGCGGTAAACGCGATCGCCATATTGAGCAACGGCAGTTTTCAGGTCAGCAGTATGAAAGACCACAGCAGCCGCATCTCGTCCCAAATCCTGACCCAAACAAAGGTAATGCAATTCTCTGCGAAAATTTTTAAAGCGGATTTGACGCAACTCTTGGGCTTTGGGAGCGTAATAGTAACAACCTCTTTCCAAACCTTCTACTCCAGAAACAGCAATAAAGGTTTCAATTAGATTTAAATCAAAATAATCTGGAGAACTATCGAAATTTTGGTTAATGTAATTTTGGGGCTGGTAAGTGAAATCGAGTAAAGCTTTTAACTCATGAAATTGCAGAGTTTCACCATTAAAAGCACGAGTAGAACGACGTTTGAGAATAGTTTCCTCTAAATCTTCGAGTTTTTTGCCCCAGTAAATGGGTTTTGTCGCGGTAGAAACTTTATCGCAAAAACTAAAATTGTATTTGTCCTCAAGTGACTTATCCTGTTTGACCTCCGGTAGATTTAACTTACCACTCGTACCGGGCTGAATCTGCGTCGCACAGTGGAAATAATCGAGTAGTTCTCCATCGGGAACTTGAGGATAATTGGTTTCGGTAGCCGAAGGTAAAGCAGTACGCGCACTGCTCCAATCTTGCTCATCCCCTTGCAAATCCGCTAAACCAACAACTGCGATCGCGCCTTCCTGTTTAGAATCAATATAAAGTAGTTCGTTGACATCTTCATCAACAAAACCGCCGATTAAATGGGGACGATAGCCAGTAAGTGCGCCAGCTAATTCGATATTACTCAAAAGATGACCCGTATCGAGAAAAATCCGCCGATAAGCTCGATCTTCATAACGCCAAGCCGAACGATAGAAAACAGAAGTGATCGCAATTGCGAGATTCGTGCTTTGTAGCGAAGAATGTTCCAAACAAGCCGATTGCAACTTTTGCCAAACATCACTTTCCCAATAATGCATTAAGGAATGAGTCCGACATTGATAATTGTACAAACCAGGAGGTAAAAGCGACGTACCCCTAGAAATCAAATACATCTCCGCTGGATACAAACCTCCCGCAGAAGGTGCTGCACGCAGGTAAACCGTACTTCCCATTGAAGGCATTCTTGCAGTCAAACCGTAGCTGCAAAACAGCATTCGGGAAAGTCTCTGCCACCATTGCGCTTCCGAGTTATCTGTAAATGACTCCGGTTTTTCTTTGATATAGGGTTTTAAATCAAAAGTAGAACCGATTTTGTACTCTTTAAACGGTACGGGTTGTTTCGCCCAGTCTAAGCCTTTATTTTTGGCTGATATCGTTTCTGGGTCGTATTTAGTACGTTCGTGGTAGTGCTGAGCGATTGATTGACGTAATTCTGGCATAATTTGTATACGCTTGCGCTAAAACATATTTTGGCATTCCTAAAGGTCATTATTTCGTGATAAAAAGTACAAAGTTTAGTTCTTTTATTGTTTTGTAAACTTTTATGAGTGGGAATAGGGCATTGGGGATTGGGTATAGGGCATAGGGCATGGGATATAAATATATGATTTTTAACCTTTAATTATTACTTTTTTTTAAGAAATAAATTACCGAACACTTCAATATTTCTAAAAGTACATCCGGAGATTTTCTTTTTCCACAAAAATAATAAATAGGACGTAAGAAAATACATCCTTATACCGTTTATGTACAAAGATGCACTTAATTCAGCCTACGCAGGTAGGCTTTGTAATATTAGCCCCAGCCTTCTAGGCTGCGGGTATTTTTGTTGAGATACGGTATTTATTTCTCTTGACCGCTAAGCAATATTACAGGATTATATCGATCGCAAAATTTATGAATTACCCTTTTAATTTAATATTAAATGCCCCATTTCTTGTTCCCATTAACTATTCTCAGAATTCCTCGGCTGTGGAGTAGGTGTTACAGGTCGCGAACGAAATTTACGTTTGAGAAAATAGCCTGCTGCAACCAAAATTAATAAATATGGACTGTAAACGAGCAACCAAATACCTAACTTCATCAATCCGACAGTAAATTCACTTAAAGAACGAGTCGAGTTATTCCATGAATCTTGAATTTGTGCAGGTAATCCAGGTTGATTATTAGTACTCGAAACTGCTGCTTGTAAATTTAAAGTAATTGTGGAGTAAGCAACTTGATTTTGTAAACTTTTTAATTGAGCGGTAATTCGTTCAATTTGTTCTCGGACGTTACTAAGTTCTTGAGCAACACTGAGAATATCTTTAACAGAACCCGATTTATCCATAATTTTCTGCAAATTACTTTCAGTTCTGCGTAAATTGCTCAATCTGGCTTGAAAATCTACTATTTGTTCCCCGACATCTTCGGCGCTAATATTACGACTTTGTACAGTTCCTAATTCGGCTAATTGATTAAGAGTTGTTTCCAAAACATTTTGCGGGACTCGCATTTGCACTGTAGCGTTAGGACGAGAGTAGGAACTATCAAGCTGTGTTTCTTCTAAACTGAGTAAGTAGCCTTTTTGTTGATTAATGATTTTCTCTACAGCATCAACGCTTTGATCTAAAGAATTAACAATTACAGTGATTGTAGCTTTTTTGATTAACTGTGGTTTTTTAGTTGGTAGTTCTTTGGTTACTTGGGCAACATCCGCAACTTCTTGAACTGCATCAGATGAGACTATACTTTGTGGTGCGCTCGATTTTTCATAGGACTCAGAAGCGCAACTTGTAAATATTAAACTTCCTAAAAAAAGACTCAGAAATAGACTTGCTTTACCTGTTAATTTCGGAAAAAACTTGGTGTATAATTTCAACATAATAGGAGTATTAATACTTATTAGATTTATAGTGAATTTACTATTATCTTGATTTAAGATAGCTTAGGAAAGACTATATAGCTACAAGTCTTGAATCAAGTATTCAATTTAAAGTTACTGAATGTAACAAGGGGTAATAGTCCTACCCCTGTTTATTAAGTGTAAGTAATGACTATTATTGATTTTTAGTCATCTTCCCCAGGTAAAAAGTTAAGACAGCAATTTTTTTCATAAAAAACTCAAATTATAGTCTTTAGGTGGTTTCTAAATTCCCCATTCACCTGTTTAATCAATAAGTAACGCTGGGGATTTTGATTATAAGTATGAAAACCACGCAACTTGGAAAAAGCGGTGTTTCTGTAAGCGCGATCGGTTTGGGTGGAATGCCAATGTCAGTTTATGACCGTCCAACCGAATCGGAATCAATTAATGTGATCCATCGTGCCTTGGACTTGGGTATTACCTTTATTGACACTGCCGACTCTTACTGTAAAGATGAATCGGACAAGCATCATAACGAGCGATTGATTTACAAAGCTTTACAAACTTATAAAGGTGATACAAGTAACGTTGTTGTCGCGACAAAAGGAGGTTTGATGCGTCCGAATCAAAGCTGGGCTCGCAACGGTAATCCAGAACATTTACGGGAAACTATTCGAGTTAGTTTTGCGGCATTAGGCGGTAATAAACCCATCGACATCTGGCAATATCATTCACCAGACCCAGATTACAGCATCGAAGCATCTCTGACACCTGCAAAAGAAGCTCAAGAAGCCGGAATGATTCGTGAGATTGGGGTTTCCAACTTTTCAGTAGAACAAATTGAGCAAGCACAGGATGTAGTTGATATCGTTTCAGTGCAAAATCAATATAGTCCTTGGCAGCGACAGTCAGAAACAGATGGAGTGCTAGAATATTGCGATCGCGAAGGTTTAACTTTTATTCCTTGGAGTCCATTCGGGGGTCGTCGTCGTCACGAGAACTTAACAAATATTCCGGCGATCGCCAATTTAGCTCAAGAAAAAAACGTATCGGTATATTGTATCGTTTTAGCGTGGTTACGTTCCAAATCCTCTTGTATTTTGCCGATTCCCGGTGCTAGCAAAACCAGCAGTATTGAAGACTCAGTAAAGGCTGCTGAGATTACATTATCCGCAGTCGAAATCCAAAAAATCGATAGAGAAACTTTATAGCATTCATACTTTTTATTTGTACGTCACCGTTTCAAGATCAATAAAACTTGCAGGAGTAAGAAATTTTTATATTGTTTCTTATGACTATTTTTTTGTAAAAGTTTTCAATGAAATACTGTAAAGTTTCATTTGATTAGCTAACAGGTTAAATAAATTAATCGAATCAATAAGTGAGCAATTTTAAGTTAAAAATAAATTAATTTGACATTAACTGGTAAATACAGTTTTTAACTTTTATTTAATGGGATTAATCAAAATAATATGTGTTCCATATATCATTTTTTTGACTTGATTTACTGCTAAATTAAGTAACGGGAATTGCAAAAACATCTAGAACATCTACTTATGCAACCACTTAGAATCGTATACAATACAATCAATAATAACGAATCTTACCGTCGATTCACCAAAAATTCCTTAGTAATGAACTGGGGATGGCTGATTTCTTTTTTGATGATTTCTATCTTTAATGGCTGGATGGTAAATGTATCTTCGGTACAACCAAGATTTTTAGATATACAAGAAACATTATTAAAACAAATAATAGTCATCTATTTTGCAGTTTTTCCTTTAGCAGCTACCGTTTATATATTTTTTAAAAATACTAAAGTATTAGTATTCTCGATAATTGCTTCGCAGACTATTTTAGCTGTTGCATTATGTTACATACATCTACCAAGTTTTAGCCCATTATTTTTTGGATTTTTGGGTTTCAATATATTTTTATTCATATTTTTATTAATTTTTGTTTGTAAAACACGCGGATTTGTAGTTCCTCTTTTTATATTATTTTTTTCTATTGTATTAGTAGTAGGTGGTCTAGGTAGACTAGCTTTTCATTTAGTTTGGTATTGCAACTTAGTTGTAACCGTAAACAAATCTGGAAGACGGTTAAGAAGTATACTTAATAGTTTTGATGCCGCAATGGTAAGTTTAACCGGAATTGCCGCAGTCGGCTTAGCAATTGGATGGATAATGGGCGGTTTTTCGGCATAAAAAATCTCCCTATTCCCTATTCCCTACTCCCTTAATTACAAATTACAAACCACAAAATAATTAAGTAACCACTTTGCGGTAAGATAAAAAGTCTGCAATCAATCAGGATGCTTATCCCACAAGACGCAATTATGGCTCGGATGTATTACGATTCGGATGCTAATTTAGACCTTTTAGCAGGAAAAACCATAGCGATTATCGGCTTTGGTTCTCAAGGTCATGCCCACGCCCTCAATCTTAAAGATAGTGGCATGAATGTAATTGTTGGACTATATCCGGGTAGTAAGTCCGCAGCTAAAGCAAAAGAAGGTGGGCTGACTGTTAAAAGTGTGGCTGACGCTGCCAAAGCTGCCGATTTTATCATGATTTTGTTACCCGACGAAGTGCAAAAAACCGTTTATAAAGAAGAAATTGAACCTAATTTAGAAGAAGGAAACGTTCTAGCGTTTGCTCACGGATTTAATATTCACTTCGGACAAGTTGTACCACCTGATAATGTAGACGTGGTAATGGTCGCACCTAAAGGTCCGGGGCATTTAGTACGTCGCACTTACGAACAAGGACAAGGAGTACCTTGTTTATTTGCAGTTTATCAAGATAATTCCGGTCAAGCGCGGGATAAAGCGATGGCTTACGCGAAAGGAATCGGTGGAACCCGTGGTGGTATTTTAGAAACCACCTTCCGCGAAGAAACCGAAACCGACCTATTCGGCGAACAAGCAGTATTATGTGGTGGTTTGAGCGCTTTAATCAAAGCCGGTTTTGAAACCTTAGTCGAAGCAGGTTATCAACCAGAATTAGCGTATTTTGAATGTTTACACGAAGTCAAATTGATTGTTGACTTAGTTGTAGAAGGTGGATTAGCCAAAATGCGCGATAGCATTTCAAACACTGCTGAATATGGCGACTACACCAGAGGACCGAGGATAGTAACTGACCAAACCAAAGCAGAAATGCGTAAAATCCTCAAAGAAATCCAATCTGGTGAATTTGCACGGGATTTCGTGGTTGAAAATCAATCCGGTAAGCCAGGATTTACCGCTATGCGTCGTCAAGAATCCGAACATCCCATCGAAGCGGTTGGTAAAGATTTACGAGCCATGTTTAGCTGGATGCAGGAAGCATGATTTAAGTTAGGAGTTAAGAGTTAGGAGTTAAGAGTTAGGAGTTAGGAGTTAATAATTCTTAACATGAATATCCTTTTAAAAAGATAATAAATCGTAAATTCGTAGTGCGTGTGCGTAAGCGCAGATTCACGAAGTGTGTCCAAAGAACAGCATCTTGCTCGCTAGGTGCAATCAGTGAGCGAGACGCTCCCACTACAAACAAATTAATACCTCCAAGGATGCTTTCATTTCTCACTTTTAACTTCTAATACTGTTTCTGTATAAAGATGCACCGAATTCAGCCTACGCAGGTAGGCTTTGTTTGGGTAGCCCCACTCTTCCGTCTTTGAGAGCAATTTAGCCAGACTCATACAGAATTGGTATAACTCCTAACTCCTTATTTCCCTTTCTTCTCCGCTTCTTCTATAGCCTTATTAGTTCGTTCGTTCGGTTTGAGCTTTGACTTCCAAGTCGGGAATAACCCAAGTAAATTTTTATTGATGCTTTCGCGGGTATTTAAGCTTGCAGATTTCATGGGTTCGGGTAAAACACTATCGCCGATACCGACGAATAGTATAAATATTAAAAGTATTAATATAATCGGAGGCTTCTTCAACATTTTTTTATATAAAAGCGTTACACGTAAATAAATTATTAATTAATTGTTTAATTGATTTAGTTTATTCGCTCTTTATTGCTTACTGTAACAGTATATACAAGTAGATTTTGATTATCTTCGTTTTATCAACTGATAAGCTGATACCATTTTCTTTTAAAGATGCGCCGAATGTAGTCCACGCACCATCTAGGCTTTGTTTGTGTAACCCCACCATAGCTAGAGTGAGGGTGATTTGGCTTATTTTTCCCGAAGGTATGTTAAAAGACTTGTATCACACAGAGTCAAATACCGAAATTCCGATGAAACCAAATACTGCATCCAAGCTTAAACGGATATTTAGCGGATTAACAACTTTAGTCTTACTTTCCTCAATTGGATTAAACAGTCCAGCTAATTCACAGCAGCAAAATACAGAACTTTTACCTTTCTTTGATAATCAAGATAACCCGGTTCCTGTTAACTATCCATCAGGAGCTAAATTAGACATTACACCACCTGCACCTCAACTAAATTCATTCGATAAAGCAGTACTTAAAACTTGCGGTCCCATAGGTACGCGAGTTAGCTCGAATCAGTTTAAACAGCTTTTATCAAATCACCCAGAAGTATTAACCAAAATTCAACAAGCTACCAAAGGTGAATTGCGTCCGGGTCGTAAAAGTAAGTCAGAATTTTTACAAGACTTAACCAATGTTTGGTTCAAAAATAAAGGTTTTGAACATATATTCTGTGGTGAAATATACAATGCAAATGATATCGGCGGATTGCATTTTGCTGGTAGATATTTACAACTGCAACAAGAAAAGATTGCTGGAAGACTTCCGGTAAATCCTGGAAGACAAGAAGTTGTTCCAGGTGTAATTTATACAATGGGTGTAATTATCAAACAACCCAATCGCACCATAAGAGATGATATCAAAGGTTATGGTTATTTATCTAACGCTGAAGAACTTTTGGTAGATGTAACTAAAGTATTTAAACAGCAAGAAAATCTCGAAGGAGCCTGTATATATCAACAGTTAGACCAAGAAACAGGAAAAACTTTTCCCACAGTTTTCGTAGCAAAGAATCAAGGAATTATTACCTTTTATCCTGATGCGACTCCGAAAGGGAAAAAGTGTAAAGTTTAGGAGATAAGGAAACAAGGGAAAATATTTATAATCCAAAATCCATTAACGCGAAAGCGTCTTCCCTCAAAGTAATCTAAAATTTTTAACTCCTAACTCCTAACTGTTCACTGATAACTGTTAGGACGTTTTTCATACATTGGGTTTGCGGCTTCTAACTGTGCTGCGAGGCTAATGATAGTTGCTTCTGCGGTTGGTTTGCCGATTAACTGTACCGCTATGGGTAAACCTTTGTCGTCGAAGCCGACGGGAAGCGATATTGCAGGTTGTCCGGTTGCATTTGCTGCGGGACAAGGTGCAATCCATCGAACTATGTTTTCAAATGTTTCTTCGGGACTCAATGCACCCCATTCAGCAATACGGATAGGTGAATGTAAATAAACTGGCATTACTAATACGTCTATGTTGTCGAAAAACATGACGATTTTTCGCGCTACCATCTGCATTTGGTAGACTGCTCGCAGGTATTCACCAGCAGAACAACTTCTTGCTAATAACCAGCGATTTAGAGGTTGTAAAACTTCTGGGGGAACTCCAGAAGCGGCTACATTGCTTTGCCAAACTATTTGAAATGGTTCTATTAAACCACTGATGTCCGGACATTCTTCTTTTACTGTATGACCAAATTCGGTTAATAATTTAACAGTTTGCATCACACCTTGATGACAGCTAGCGTCTGCTTCTCCTAAAGGGGGAATACTTGTACAAAAAGCAATGCGAAGATTTTCTACTTTTTCTTGACTAGCAGTTAAAAATGATTTTTCGGGTTCTGGCAACCAGTAGGAATCCCCTGTAACATAGCCAGACATGGCATCTAACAAAGCGGCTGCATCGGCTACAGTCCTTCCTATAGGCCCATTTGTAGCAATACCGTTGAGGCGATCGCCAACTGGTGCGTGAGTCACTCTTCCTCTAGATGGTTTGATACCAACTAAATTACAACAAGCCGCAGGCCCCCGAATCGAGCCGCCACCATCAGAACCTTGGGCGATCGCACACAAACCTGCTGCAAGTGCCGACGCAGCCCCACCGCTGGAACCTCCAGAAGTATATTCTAAATTCCAAGGATTTCTAGTTGGGGGAAAACCCGTAGCTTCGGTGTAAGGAAATGAACCTAATTCAGAGCTTGCCGTTTTACCTAATACAATAAATCCGGCTTGTTTAATTTTTACAACTACACCATCATCATAATCCGGTACATTACCAAGTAATGCTGCATTACCGTAACTGCAAGGAACACCAGCAACTGGATTCAGGTCTTTAATTGAAATTGGAACTCCGAAAAATAACGGCAAATCTTCAGTTTGTGCCAGCATTTCGGTTTTAACTTTCGCGTCATCAATCGCTTGTTCTGCCGTAACAGTAAAATAACTTCCCAACTGCGGATTAAACTGTTGAATGCGTTCTAAATATAATTCCACCAACTCCAGCGGCGAAACTTCCTTACGACGGATTAATTCTGACTGTTTTAAAGCTGGTGCGAACGCTAAATCAACTTGATTCATTGATTTTAACTACCTCGAAAACAAAAATTTACCGTATGGGAGCAAACAAACTTGAATTCTTTACTCTTGCTTGCAATCCCCATACAATCTAAGTTTGGGAGCAATTGCAAGAGTACGATAATCCAGTTTAACTCAGTTTTTGTAGCCTGGATATCTTGTTACATTTTTATTTATCCGAAATACTGCTGAGAATTTGTATGTCAGATTTAACAGAAGCTTTAGCTTGTAG
>NZ_JAYGHM010000062.1:0-11197 GCF_034931125.1 Rivularia sp. UHCC 0363
GGATTCACCATCTCCCCATCTCCCCATCCCCCCATCCCCTCGGACAGGAACTGAGCATAATTGTCAGAGTCATTCTAATGTGGAGCGGTATTGTTGTCTTTTAATATTGACTAACAACCGATTAATAATGACTAATAACTAGTGTCCCACTGATTATAAACTAATGAGCCTTTTAATTTTGGATTTTAGATTGAAAACAATCCCCTGACATATCATTTAGGGGATAATCTAAAATCTGAAATCTACAAGCCTCTTCTTTGGGGAAGACAATCCAAAATCTAAAATCCAAAATCTAAAATCTAAATGACTCAAAGTGTTTCTAAGCATTTGTGGAAAAATATCGAAAATCGTCCGGTTCTGGCTGTGACGGTATCAATTTTATGGTTGATCCTAGTTACAGGGATAGCTTTTTTTTGGGATTTGGGAAATATTAGCTTGATTGATGAGACTGAACCGCTGTTTGCGGAAGCTTCTCGGCAAATGTATATAACGGGTGATTGGATTACCCCTTATTTCAACGGAGAGACTCGTTTCGATAAACCCGCTTTGATTTACTGGTGTCAAGCAATAGCTTACATGATTTTTGGGGTTAATGAATGGGCAGTGCGTTTACCTTCTGCGATCGCCGCTTTGTGTTTGGTTACTTTAGCATTTTATACTTTGTACTGGTATCAAGGTCAAACTGATGATTTGGAAGGGGTGGTTCGTCCTTCTCGACGCTGGTTAACTGCTGGTTTGGGTGCTACTATCATCGCTTTGAATCCGGAAACCATTGCTTGGGCTAGGGTGGGTGTTTCGGATATGCTGCTGACGGGATGCATGGCTTCGGCTTTGTTATGCTTTTTCTTAGGATATGCTCAACCTCCTGCATCTCCAGTAAAAGCACGGTGGTATTTTGCTTTTTATGTATTAATTGGCTTAGCTATTTTAACTAAAGGTCCCGTAGGTATTGTTTTACCGGGCTTTATTCTTTTACTATTTTTGCTTTATTTGGGTAATTTTTGGCAAGTTGTGCGGGAAATTCACCTCTTGCGAGGTCTACTCGCGATCTGTGCCGTGTCAGTTCCTTGGTATGTATTAGTAATCCAGCGCAATGGTTGGAATTTTATTAATTCCTTTTTTGGTTTACATAATGTCGAACGGTTTACTGAGGTAGTCAACGGACATTCGGCTGCGTGGTATTTTTATTTTGTAGTTGTAACGGTCGGTTTTGCTCCTTACTCAGTTTACTTACCTGCGGCGATCGCCAGATTAAAGTTCTGGGAGCGTAAGTTGTGGATGACTACGGAACGTTCTCAACAGCTTGGTTTATTTGCTTTTTGCTGGTTTATTGGTGTTTTCAGCTTTTTCACAATTGCCGTTACTAAGCTTCCTAGCTACGTGTTACCGTTAATGCCAGCTGCTGGTATTTTAATCGCGCTGTTATGGAGTAATTTGATCGTAGAACCCAATAGGCAAACAGTCAAAGTTTCTCGTAATTCTTCTTTATTATCTCCCGTCTTACTTTCCTCTCCTTTAATGCAAGCAAGCGGTTGGGTAAATGTAATTTTTACCTCAGCGATCGGATTTACTCTTTTACGTGTTAGCAGTTTAATCGGTTATGACCCCGCAGCCCCGGATTTTCCCCAAATGCTGCAAAGGTCTAATTTACCAGTTTTAGCAGGCATAATTTGGCTAGCTGCGGCCGTGATAATTGCGATCCTATTAATCCGTCGTCGTTATTTACATCTTATAGTCATAAATTTGTTGGCGTTTACAATATTCATGATATCTGTGCTGACTCCAACTTTATTTGTCTACGATCAAGCCCGTCAGCTTCCTTTAAAGCAATTATCTCAGTTAGCCGCACAAATACAAAAACCTGGAGAAGAATTAATCCAAGTTGGGTTCAAAAAACCTAGTGTCGCTTTCTACTCTCAACGTAGAATTAATTACATTAAAACCAATCAAGAAGCAGCAGATTACATTAAACAAGCGAAATCCAATTCGGTATTAATTCTTTTAGAACCGAAAAAGATTCCTGAAATAGGATTAAAACCAACCGAATATAAAATTTTAGGTGAGAGAACCGCTTTTGATTTGATTCGAGTCGAAATCAATGGACAGTGAACAATTATTAACGATCAATGAATATTGCTATCGAGTTTTTAATCTGAATTCTTACGTTATTGACTGGGAACCCATGAATTGAGGCTCCGCCTCAAGTATACTAAGAGGCAGAGCCTCTTGATATGTATTCCCAGGCGGAGCCTGGGAACAAGAAACGTTTTGCCTTTTTAACGGCTATTTATTTATCATAATTAAGTACGGAGGAACCATTGTTAATTGCTAATTGATAAAGCTTGATTGATTCTATTTAACAAATTTTCCATCGAAATTGAACGAGGTAAAATTTGAGTTGCGATGTCTGAAGTTTCTAATTTTTCCAATTCGATGGGATTAGAGTTTAATCGTCGATCAAGTAATAATAATGGGGGCAAATCTGAAGCCATTTGCTTTAACGCAAATAGTATCGATTCAACATTTAATTCTATAATAGACTCTCCTAAACAAATTAACAGCAAATCTACGCTTTCATGACGTAGCTGTTGTAACATTTCTTCCCAAGTGTTACATATCGCTGCTTTAAAACCTGCTGTTTGCAGGTACTGAACCAAAGCTTGAAACCATTCTGTGGGACGATTTTGGTGTTTCTTTAAGGAACAAGGAATAGCGCTACAGGGTAAATTGACTGTAAAGCAATCATTTTCAGCTTCGCAGTTGATCGCCGCGCTTGGTAAATCCGGTAACATGGTCAAATCTACTACCAAAATATTTGGTGGACAGCATACCCCGGCAGCGATTTGCAGCACGGACAATAAAGTATGTGCTTTTTCTTTGTCGATTTTTTGATTTTTACCTAATTGCGTTAAACAAGGAAATACCGATAGTTGATCGATTTTTGATGCTGCTTGTGTAGTTTCGACGCTACGAGTTACTAAAGGTAAAGCCGCTAAAATCTTAGTTTGACTAATTTCTTTTAAATAAGTTTGAGCAAACGGCATTTCTACATCTAGCAAAATTACATCGAAATTCCACACACGAGCTAAAAGTTGTGCTTGTTCGATGTCATCCGCTTCTATAACTCGGTGTTTTCCTAAAGATGGATGATAACTTAATGATTCTATTTCGGGTTCGACTAATCTTAATATCCGCAGTGGAGTTACGATTTCTGTGGCTTTACTATTTGAATCTGCGGGTTTCTCTTCGGGTGTGATGCATAATTTAGCCAGTAATGCCGTCAAAGCTTGATGCTGTACTGGTAAACTCAGAAAATAATCGGCGCGTTTGCTAAATGCTTGCTCTTTTTCTGCTGCACTAGCTGTCACAATTGTCGTAATATTCCGAGTCGCAACGTCTGATTTAATTAATGTCAATACATCCCAACCCGAAAGCAAAGTTAGCAAAGGGTTAATAAAAATAATCTTCGGCTGCAATCTCCGGGCTTTCTCCAAGGCTTCGCACCCCGATCGCGCAATGACTACTCGGTATCCTAAAGCGCTAAGACTTTTCGTAAAATCATCTATATATCGAGCTACGGTTTCTACAACTAATACTAAACTATTGGGGACGGTTTGCAGTTTAGAAATAGAATCTTGATTAGCTGACGATTTGAAATTATTAAAATTATTTAAGGAGTTGTTTTTAAGAGAAGGAATATTTTCTACAGGTAATTCTTTAAGCGAAGGGGAACTGCGTAATACGGAATCTTCTTGAAGCGATGGTTTCGGAAAGTATTCTTCCGTAACGCTTAAATCAATTTCTCCAACCATTTTATTTGGAGGAGATGGTGGTAAAAGTAATGTAAACTGGCTTCCGGAATTTTCCCGTGATAAAAAGCTCACGTCACCACCATGAAGTCGAGCCAATGCCCTAGTTAATACTAACCCCAAACCCGTACCTTCATATTGACGAGTCATGGGATTTTCCAACTGCTGAAACTTTTGGAAGATTAAATGCTGTTGACTATCGGGAATCCCAATTCCTGTATCCCAAATTGTAAAAGCAATCCAACCTTCCCAGGAATTGACCTGTAAGCCAATTTCACCACCCGCTTCGGTAAACTTAAAAGCGTTGGAAAGCAGATGTATTAGCATTTGACGCAAACGCAATTCGTCGGCGACAATTTGCTCTAATCCCAACTCAATATCGAGGATAAATTGATATTTATCTAATTCCGATACTGAGGTTTTATTATTTTGTGCGTGGATTGCTTTTGCTTCTTTTAAAGCGCGATCGCAAAGGTTGCGAATATTAACTTTGCTCGGAGTTAAGGTCATTTGACCTGTTTCCATGCGGGTTAAATCTAAAATATCGTTAACCACGCTCATCAAGTGACGACCGCTTTGATGAATTAATTGAGCGTACTTTGCTTGTCGATCGTTGAGCTTTCCTAACTGCTGATCGGATAACAAACGCGATAATCCCAATACTGCTGTTAAAGGGGTTTTCAATTCATGACTAATACAGGCCAAAAACTCGTCTTTTAAACGATTGAGTTGAATTAAATCGGCATTTTTAGCGGCTAATTCTTGAGTTAACTGATGCTGTTCGGTAATATCGGTAGCGAGAATTAACCACAACCGACTATTTAATCCAATTAGTTCCTGGTTCCACGCTTCCTCATTGGTTAAGTCGTGAATATCGCGATCGGAAATATCTAACGGTGTTTTTGCAAATCGCCAAACTCTTTCTTGTCCATCCTGCATTTCTACAATACACACACAATTACCCGGTTCGCTATCGATAAAACAGCGATTTAATGCTGAAGCTTCAGGATTGTGGGATAAATCGTTGCGATCGCTATCATCTATTTGTGCAACCTTTCCTTCAATCGTTCTTTCTAAAAGTTCTTTTAAACCATTTGGGTCTTTTAATTCGCCAAATTGTTCGTACCAAAGCTGATTTTGCGATACTACTTCGCTATCTGTTTCTAGCATCAAAGCCCAAGGAAGTCCTTCAAGCAATTGTGCTGCATATTTATATGCCAGTTGACTTTTCTCCTTTAGTTTGCGTTGATGAATTTTTTCCTTAGCATCCGCATAACTAATAACTTCATTATTATCCAAATGGGCGTTGAGTTTCATTGTTTTAGAAATCACTGAAATCCCATTACCCACTTCTTGATATTCCGTTTGATGTTCCGCAGCTATTACCATACGCTTATTTTGGCGCTCGGATAATGCCAAACGTCGCAACAGCCGACAGCTATCTAAAAGCCCTAATAATTTACCATCTCGATCCACCAATACCCAATTAAGTGATTCGACTGGCAATTTTTGCGATCGCAATTCAGCACAAAATTGCTCTAAACTTAAATTAGAGTTAAAGATTTGGATTGGCTGAATCAAACTTGAATCCAAACAAGAGATTGGTTGCTCCCAATCAAATTTTTGCGTGTTTCCTAAATTGTCTTCCTCATAAACCATTTGTACTAGCAGATTGGCCGAACTAAGCAATCCGAGGGGAATTTGCTGGTCGTTTCGTACCACTAAGCGATCGTGCTGCTCTTGCTCGAAAAGACAAATTGCCTCTACTACAGGAGTAGTCTCGTAGCAACTGGGTACTTTAGTTATAAACTCGTAAAGCGGGTAATTTTTGATTGACATATGCCTTGCGGGAGTTATTCCTAAGGAAGCATCCGGCATCACTAACTAACTGCTCGTCTTATGCCTTTTACAAGCGATTGTTAATCTACTTAAAGTTGGCAAGCGACGCAACAGGATCGTTTTTAGCCAGAACCTCACGCTTAATGTAAGCAATTTAGCCTGACCAAGCGAGAACCTACTTGTCTTTCTAAGAGTTGTCTGTGCGGCGGTTCCTCCCTTGCTTGCTTTCAGATGCATCAAGGAGGCTTTATGAGCTTCCTTTTTGAGGTAATACTCCTCGGATCGATAGCAGCTATTAAAACAATTATTACCTTAAACTTTGCCTAAAAACCTTTAGGAATTATAATGATTTAAATTACGACATTTTTTAAGTTTTCTTTATGTATCTTATCATTCCGTTCAATTGAAATATATTTGTCAAGCTTCATTTAACAATTTTTAGCAACCCGAATTGTTAAATAAGCATAAAGATTTTAACCTCGGAGATATAATTATAATTATAAATCAAATTGACAACCACATTGTTATTTAAAGTTGAGTTTTTTTGATTTTACTAATTAATATCATAGGAGGTAAATTAAATTGACAATGTTTAAATTCTACTGCATTTAACATAGTGACAATAATGTTTAGAAAGTAACTTTTTTGGTAATAGTTAGATGAAAAAGAAGATAAATACCAGCAAGATAAAGGTAATATTATAATAATTTTTACTTAACGAAAATCTCTGACGCTTTAAAATTAATGGATTGCCAGATATAATATCTAAAGATATCTGATAAGTAGGTCAAAACAGATAGGAATAATATTAGATATGTAGTTAAATGTCACAATATGAAATTATGCTCTTTTTTGAGCAAATGAATCCCAATCAAAAAAAAGAATTTTTAGAGCAAATCAAATCTGATTACCGTCAAATTTTGATCCGATACTTTAAGAACGATATAAATTTAAAAGAAAAGATAGATAAATTTATTAACGCCATATTTCGTGCTAATATTCCCGTGCCTAAAATTATTGAAATTCACATGGAATTAGTAGATGAATTTTCCAAACAACTTAAATTAGAAGGACGAAGCGACTATACTTCATTGCTTCTTGACTATCGCTTGGCATTAATTGATATGCTCGCTCACTTGTGCGAACTGTATCGGCGCTCCAACGCTTCCAAAAGTTAATTTAACATAATTTGTTAACAGATAAACAGATGAAAATTTTATTTTTATTGTTTAAAACTCGCAGTAAATCTAGAGAAATATTTTCTACCCCAAACTAACCTATGAACCATCAAGAGGGTGAAACCTACGTTCTCAAACTGTATGTATCTGGCAATACACCCAACTCCGTGCGGGCTTTAAAAACGCTCCAGGCAATTTTAGAGCAGGAATTTAAAGGAGTTTATGCGCTAAAAGTTATCGACGTGCAGAAAAATCCTCAGCAAGCAGAAGATGACAAAATTTTAGCTACACCAACTCTGTCTAAAATTTTACCGCCGCCCGTTCGTAAAATAATTGGCGATCTTTCAGATAAAGAAAGAGTGTTGATTGGATTAAATTTATTAGATTCACAATTAAATGAACAACAAAACAGCACTGAAGAGTAAACTATATAAAGATTAATAAAGGAACTCTAGTTATCAAAAAACGGAGTTAATTTAATATTTGTAGTTAACTAACAATGAGCGAGACAGAAAAACCGCTACAGAGCAGCAAGCGTTTAAATAAAGGTGTAGAAAAAATTCACACCTTGATAGAGGGCTTTGATGATATTACTCATGGTGGATTGCCTAAAGGTAGAACAACTTTGGTCAGCGGAACATCTGGTACGGGTAAAACATTATTTTCGCTACAGTTTCTCTACAACGGTATTACTCACTTAGAAGAACCAGGAATATTTGTAACTTTTGAAGAATCTCCGACCGATATTATTAAAAATGCCCATATATTTGGTTGGGATTTACAGCAGCTAATCGAGGACGGTCAATTATTTATTCTGGATGCTTCTCCCGACCCCGAAGGTCAAGAAGTTATCGGTAACTTTGACTTATCCGGATTAATCGAGCGCTTGCAATACGCAATTCAAAAATACAAAGCAAAACGCATTTCTATTGACTCAGTAACGGCAATCTTCCAACAGTATGAAGCAGCAGGATTGGTACGTCGAGAAATTTTCCGTTTGGTTGCGCGGTTAAAAAAATTGGGTGTTACTACCTTAATGACAACCGAAAGACGAGAAGAATACGGTTCTGTTGCTACATTTGGGGTAGAGGAATTTGTCTCGGACAATGCAATTATTTTTCGGAATGTTTTAGACGGAGAACGTCGCAGACGCACGATTGAAATTCTCAAGTTACGCGGTACCACTCATATGAAAGGGGAATATCCCTTTACCATTACTAATGAGGGAATAAATATCTTCCCATTGGGTGCGATGCAGTTGACTCAGCGTTCTTCTAACGTCCGGATATCTTCAGGAGTCGAATACCTTGATAATATGTGTGGGGGTGGCTTTTTCAAAGACTCGATTATTTTGGCTACAGGTGCGACAGGTACGGGTAAAACGCTGTTGGTCAGCAAATTTTTACAGGAAGGTTGCCATATAGGCGAACGCTCGATATTATTTGCCTATGAAGAATCACGCGCTCAACTTTCACGTAACGCTACTTCCTGGGGTATTGACTTTGAAGAGTTAGAACAAAAGGGATTACTCAAAATTATTTGTGCTTATCCCGAATCAACAGGTTTAGAAGATCATCTGCAAATCATTAAGTCAGAAATTTCTGAATTTAAACCCTCCCGAATTGCCATAGATTCCCTTAGTGCTTTAGCAAGGGGAGTTTCTAATAATGCATTTCGACAATTCGTCATCGGTGTCACTGGTTACGCCAAACAAGAGGAGATTACCGGCTTTTTTACTAATACTACAGCCCAGTTTTTGGGTTCAAATTCGATTACCGATTCTCACATTTCCACGATTACCGACACAATTATCTTATTGCAGTATGTAGAAATTCGTGGGGAGATGTCGCGAGTAATCAACGTATTTAAAATGCGCGGTTCCTGGCACGATAAGGGTATTCGCGAATACAACATCACCCATGAAGGGCCTCAAATCAAAAATTCATTCCAAGATTACGAAAGAATTATCAGTGGCGTGCCGAGCCGCGTTAGTATCGATGAGAAGGCGGAACTATCTCGTATTGTTAGGGGTTTTGAAGATAATCAAACACCTGATTTATAACAGTTTACTTGACATCTTCAGAATTCTCTAATGATATAGTTTGTGGTGAGAAAACAGTTTCTGCTGCTTGGTTGTAGTGTGAGGAAATGCGGTGAAAGCACAGCAAATATTAAATAGTTTCTTGCCCGGTGTGACGGTAGCAGTGCTTACGACTCAGCCTACTTGGGCTGCGACCGTAACTTTTGATACTTCACAAGCCGGTGTTTACACGAATATATTCGCTACTAGTACGAGTAGTGAAAAAGTGTCCCCTGATACTTTTGTTCCGGTCAAAAATGCAATCGACAATAATTATCCAGTGGTAGTTACTCCTGTAGGGGTTGCAAAAAGCAGTTTAAAACCAGCCGTTCCTAACAATTTAAAATTGATGGCTGGCAAAACTGGGGTAACAATTAAAACGAGTAGGCAAAATTATCAAAATATCCAGATAAACGGCTTGAAAGCTGCTTCTCATCAAAGTTTGAGACAAGCATTAAAAAGGCATTCCGAAAACCTTTCTTCTCGGAACGTTGATTTGCCTCAAAGGAAAGTTGACCCAGCAGTAGTAATTAAGAAAAATCTCGATGATAAAATATTTCAAAAATTACAGCAAATTTCTAAAGTATCCGAAGCTGCGAAATTGCAGGTAGAAAGCTGTCCCACACAGGAAGAAACTGTAAAGCTGCAAAATCTTTTATCAGTTTCAGCAACTTCCGCTTGTGAACGGATTAATATTCCTAATCATCATAAGTTAGCTCAGCCACTATCTCCGGCTCCGGTACAGCCAACAAGACCACTACAGAGTCCCGCAATTCCTAGCAGTCTTGACCCCAGTGCTAATCCGCTGCAATATCCCACCAAACCTGAAGAGGTAAGAGTGGAGCAAAGCCAGTCAATTACTTTACCACAAGCATTGGAGTTAGCAAGACGGAACAATCAAGATCTACAGGTAGCTTTATTGCAGCTAGAACGGGCAAAAGCAGGTTTAAAAGTCGCTCAAGCCGCTTTATTGCCTACCGTGGGTTTAAACGCTCAAGTTGCTCGTCAGCAGTCTGCGAGCGGTCAACTTAGTAATGAAGCTGCGGCTAATCAAGGCTTCCCATCCCAACAGGACGATTCACCCAGTACAGCTTTCAGCGGTGCGGCGCAACTGAATTACGATATATATACCTCCGGAGCGCGATCGGCTCGCATCAAACAAGCCGAAGAACAGGTGCGCTTGCAAGAATTAGACGTTGAGCGTTTATCCGAAGAAATTCGTTTGAACGTGGCTACCGAGTATTACAACTTGCAACAATCAGATGAACAAGTACGTATTTCTCAAGCTGCTGTAGTCAACGCTGAAGCAAGTTTACGAGATGCACGGGCATTAGAAGAAGCTGGGGTTGGTACGCGATTTGACTCCTTACGGACTCAGGTAAACTTAGCAAATGCCCAACAAACGTTAACTAATGCGCGATCGCAACAGCGTATTGCTCGTCGTCAGCTAGTAACTCGACTGAATTTGGCACAGTCAGCAACAGTTTCAGCCGCAGACCCCGTAAAATTAGCTGGTTTGTGGAGACAAACGCTAGAAAATAGCATAGTTGCGGCTTATCAAAATCGTCCGGAACTGCAACAGCAGTTAGCACAGCGCAACATCGGCGAACAACAGCGAAGACAAGCACTTGCACAGTTACGTCCGCAAGTTAGTCTTGTTGCTAATTACGAACTGCTCGATGGCTTTAACGATAGCGTGGGATTAACCGACGGTTACAGCGTTGCATTAAGAGCAAACCTCAATTTATTCGATGGTGGTGCATCTAGAGCGCAAGCTGCACAATCAAAAGTTGACATCGAGATCGCCGAAACTCAGTTTTCTCAGCAGCGCAATCAAATCCGCTTTCAAGTAGAACAAGCTTATTCAGAGTTGCAATCCAACTTGGAAAACGTGCAAACCTCCCAAGCTGCTTTAGGTCAAGCGGAAGAGTCTTTGAGATTAGCTCGTTTGCGTTTTCAAGCGGGTGTTGGAACTCAACTCGAAGTAATTGATGCGGAAAATGCTCTTACCCAAGCCCAAGGTAATAGAGTTAACGCAATCTTGGACTACAATCGCGCTTTAGCTAATTTACAACGTTCCGTTACTGCGCGGGGATTACGTTAACGCGATCGGTTATTAGTCATTAGTCATTAGTTATGTAATTTATAACTATGAGCTTTTGACTAATTACATTTAGGGTTGTAAAAGTTTTATTCATAAGAAACTTTGGGGGGTGTATCTACTGATAATTATTTAACTTAATTAGAATACTTTTGCATTAAATTGTTTACTCTTTGAGGGAGTAGGGAGT
>NZ_JAYGHM010000062.1:11278-47140 GCF_034931125.1 Rivularia sp. UHCC 0363
AATAGGGAGTAGGGAGCAGGGAGTAGGAGGAGAAATAAATTATATCGGTAATCTTAAACTGACGAAGGAGCAATTGAGCAAGTAGACCGTTAGGTTATATCCAATTTATGTTTTGGTTAACGCTTTGTACCGGATATATTGTAGGATTGTTTGATAATACAATATTTTTATGACTACAGTTACAACACAAGAAATTGCCAAGTTTCGCTCTACATTTGCTAATTATCCTCAAGCAATGCAAGCGCTCGATTTGATTGAAGATTGTGACGGAGACTTGGAAGATGCAACAATGACGCTGGCTATTAAAGCGGGACAACAGCCAGAAATTGAGAATTCTGAATGGTTAGATAGTTTGGCTCGAAAATGGCGATCGCTAATTTGTCAGTCAGAATTACGTGCGGATTTATTAGAAGGTTCTGTAGACAAGTTGATGGAACAAATCCAAAAAAATCCGACATTTCCGACTATATTGGCAACTCCGGTTTTACTATATGTTTTCAAGCAAGGTATACCGGATTTTTGCGAACCTTTAGATTCTGTTATTGAATGAATGGGAATGGGAATGGATAATTGGGAATGGCAAGAAGTAATAATAATCTTAATAAAGAAATAATATTTTTTACTGGTGGATGTTTGATAACCTTTCCGTAAAGACATACTTTTAAGTTGATAGATAAAGAGACTTGCTGTTAACAGCAGTCAATATAAAACTATTAATAAATAACTATGTCCAATCAACAAACCGAAAAAGAAGCTTTAAATCCTAAGTTTGAAGGCTTTTTTATAGAAATGGTGATGCCTGACTTAGAGGACAGATGTCAAGAAGTTGTTGTTAAAATACTTGGGGAAGGTTGGAAGGTAACGCAAATCGGCGATAATCTGACCGAATTTGAAATAATTCTTCACGATGATGCGTTATCGAGCAAACAAGCTTGGGACAAGACTTATGAACTGCGATCGCAACCTGGTGTAGTTGATGTGGAACCATTATTCACGGTTCCGGTGCAGGAGAAACAAGTTGAACTGCAAGCGGAGTTAGTACCAACCAAGCGTGATATTTCTCTTCTGGATCTGATTTTTTCGTTTTTAGACCGTTTGTTAGATTTATTTGTTGCTAGCAGGAAGCAAGGTGAACTTCAAACCAACGATGTAAATTGGACTTTGAAGGAACTTAAAGTTTTTCAAGCATGGGAGCGATATTTCCCCGACCCGAATAAACCACCGGGACATGGAATAATTATTGCTCATCCCGATACTGGTTATACGACACATCCAGAAATTGTGGATAATTTGCTGTTAGAAGAAGGTTATGATTTTGTTGGCTCCGACGAAGATGAAACAGATCCCCTGGAAAAATCGGATACGGAACTTGTAAATAATCCCGGTCACGGTACATCAACTGCGAGCGTAATGGTTAGTCCTCCAGGAGCGCAAGCCAATTATGATAATGGTAAATACGTTACTGGTGTCGCTCCCGGTGCAAAGTTGGTTCCGCTACGGATATCTTACTCGGTGGTACTTTTGAGCAATCGCAATTTAGCTCAAGCAATTGAATATGCAGCCGATAAAGGTTTTCATATAGTTTCCATTTCCTTGGGAGCGGGTTTTTATAATAAACGGTTGCGGAGTGCAATAGTTTACGCACAAAAGCGGGGTGTAATTATTATTGCCGCATCAGGAACCTGGGTTCCTTATGTGATATTTCCGGCTGCATATGATGAAGTAATTGCAGTTTGCGGGAGTACCATTGAAGGTAAAATTTGGTGGGGTGCATCACGGGGGAAAAAGGTTGATGTGAGCGCACCAGGAAAAGGTGTTTGGTATGCCAGAAGCGTCAAAGAAAATGGCAATTTGAAATATAGAATAGACCAAGGTGAAGGTACTTCCTTTTCTGCACCATTAGTTGCAGGTGTTGCAGCATTATGGTTATCGTATCACGGAAGAGATCGGCTTATTCAACGCTATGGTGCAGAAAAAATTCCGTTTATTTTCAATCAACTGCTGCGAGATACTTGTGATGTTCCTCCTAATTGGAAGCCGAATCGGTATGGAGCGGGTATTGTGAATGCTGCAAAGTTATTAGATGCACCGCTACCGGATAATGTAAATCGGTCGGTGATTCCGCCAGCTTTTGCATTGCAACAGCATACACTTGTAGAAAGCGGGGAATTAGATACATTCGCGCATCTATTTGAGCCGCAGGAAGAAGAAATGAGCATTAATTCTTTGAATTCTCAGCTTGCAGAATTATTACAAACCACCGAGACAGAATTACCAAAGAGATTGAAAGAAGTCGGACAGGAGTTATCCTTTTACTTTGCTGCTAATCGGGAATTGTACGAAAAATTTGCTAAATCCTTGAATCAAGATAAAGGCGATCGGCAACAACCTGCAACTAGAGAATTTCAGACTTTAGCAGTTCAACCATCCGATTCTGGGAAGGAAATGCGCGATATGTTGTTGAATCTTGGTGTTTCGGACAACTTGAATCGGAAATTGGAAAATTAGGAAGAGAGGGGGAGAGCGGAGACAAGGATACACCTTCATAATGTAGAGACGTAAAATTTTACGTCTTTTTTATTTGGGTTGTAACGAGAATGGAATGAATAAATAGTTATTAATAGGTAATTTTAAAACGTGTTGCGAGTAAAAAAATTCCTATAAATAGTATAAATCAAATTATTTAAACTATCAAAACTATATATTTAAGTGTAATATTCCCAACCATCAAGCAGTTTATAAAAAGCTAGAATCATTCATATAAGCTTCAACAAACTGAATAATTTAAAATAGCCTCCTCCGCAAATCAATCATTTCTTAGAAGGAGAAAAAATCGTGGTTGCAGTAGTAAGTACTCAAGAGCAATTAAAAGAAGCTCTTATGAATAAAATAGAAGAAATCGTTGTAATTGATGCGGAATTAGCTACAGATATAGGGAAATTCATCGAAAGACTCAGCTTTGAAAATGATAGAGAATACAATAATATAGTTACAATTGCCAGCGTTGGTTTAATTATTGGATTTACATTATTAACGAATTTAATGGCATTTGGATTTTTAATTGTAGGAATAAAAGTCTTAATTGTCCCAGAAATTATATTATTTATCGGCTTTTTAATTGCATTAGCAAAGAAGCTAAATAATTTGCTGAAAAACAATTATGAAATTGTCAAAGAAGATGAAGAAGGATTGTTTTTGAGATATAAATTGAGTTAAGAATACAGCCCTTCATCTGAAGCTAAAGAAAGTAGCAATAATCACAAGGGGTTGTAAAGAGTGACTTTTGACCATTTCAACTCAATTAAAGTATCCTTAATGTAGAAATTTGTGATTATTTCACAAATTTCTACTTGAACTTTAAGATGCAAGTCATGCTCATCGAATTTAGTGTCGGCAATTACAGATCGTTTAAAGAGCGAGTCACTTTTAGTATGGTGGCAGCTAATATTGTCGCAAAAGATAAAGAATTAGATGAAAACAATGTTTTTGCAGTAGACAAAGAGTTGAAGCTGCTTAAAAGTGCTGCGATATATGGAGCAAATGCTAGCGGTAAAAGCAACCTTGCCAAAGCGTTAAGCTTTATGAGATGGTTTATGGTTAATTCATCCAGAGAAACCCAAAGTACAGATCCAATAGATGTAGAACCTTTTCGACTCAGTACGGAGACAGAAGATAAACCATCTTATTTTGAGTTGGTATTTTTGATGGATGGAAAAAGATATAGATATGGTTTTGAAGCAAATCAAGAACAAGTTATTTCAGAGTGGTTATATTATGTCCCCAAAGTTAGGGAAACCAAATTATTCGAGCGTAAAATAAACAGTTTTAAAATATCTAAAAGTTATGAAGCAAGCGGTATTCAAAAAAGAACAAGAGATAATGCATTATTTTTATCTGTTTCTGCTCAATTTAATGTTGGGTTTGCAGAAGAAATTTTAGGATGGGTAATTAGTAAGCTTGGTATGATTTCTGAACTTTGGGAGCCATTACTTTTTACTTATACTATTGATTGTTTGATGAATAATGAAAATAAGAGCGATATTGTTAAACTAATTAAAAAGTTAGATTTGGGAATTGATGATATTCAAGTTGAAAAAGGAAATTTCACAAATGATATAGTAAATGATAATTTGACTGATAGAGTAAAGCATCTTACTCTTGAAATTAGAAGAGGTCAAACTGCTTCAATTAAGACTATACATAAAAAATTTGATAAAAATGGAAATGATCAATCAATAGAAAAATTTGATTTCAGAAGTCATGAATCGGAAGGAACACAAAAACTTTTTACTTTGGCTGGAACTTTAATAAAGACACTTAAGGAAGGTGATATTCTCGTTGTTGATGAGCTTGATGCAAGACTTCATCCCTTGATAACGACTGCAATTGTTAGTTTATTTAATTCAAAAGAAGCCAATCCCAACAATGCTCAACTGATATTCATGACTCACGATACTAACTTACTTAGCAATAAACTTTTTCGTCGCGACCAAATTTGGTTTACTGAAAAAAATAGATACGGAGCAACAGATTTATATTCTTTAGCAGAATACAAAATACGCAACGATGCATCATTTGAAAGCGATTATATCAAAGGTAAGTATGGTGCAATTCCATATATTGGAGATTTGAGTCATTTAGTTGATTCCCATGTCTAAAAATAAAAGAAATACTCGTGGATATTCATCTAGAAAAGTTGAAACTAGAGAAGTTAGACAAAGTTTCTTAATAGTATGCGAAGGAGAAAAAACTGAACCCAATTATTTTAGAAGTTTTCGCGTTCCGAAGAATGTTGTTGAAATAGACGTGCAGGGCTTTGGTGAAAATCCTAGTAGAATAGTCAAAATTGCTAAGGAACTAAGCAAACAAGAAGATTACGACCAAGTTTGGTGCGTTTTTGACCGCGACGATTTTCCCAAAGAAGATTTTAATAATGCTATTAAAAATGCGGCCGATAAAGGAATTCAAGTAGCTTACTCTAATGAAGCTTTTGAATTATGGTACGTTCTACACTTTGAATTCCTTAATACTGGTATTCCTCGAAGTGCTTATTTAAAAAAATTAAAATCACTGCTTGGTAATAAATATAAAAAGAATAGCGAAACAATTTACGACGAATTATTTAATAAGCAACCTACCGCTATTAAAAACGCTGCAACTCTGTTAAAACAATATGATCCTTATAATCCAGTCGAAAATAACCCCTCTACGACGGTACATCTATTAGTGCAAGAACTGAATAGATTCATATAATGATAGCCATTTTCATGAACGAAAATCTCTCCTTACTTCTTCCCTCTGCGAACGAGAGCGTCTAGTAAGGTTTTTTTCTTTAAATTTTTTCTTTCAACAAGAACAGAACAGTCCAGCCCACGTAGATAGTAAGGGCTATCCGAAAATATTGCAGAAAAGAGAATTTACCGACTTCAGAACTATCTGATATTGTTTACTAAGTAATATTTCAGTGTATGTAACTATTTAATGCGTAAATTAAAATTACTTTTATCTTTACCTCTCTTACTTACCATATCTTCCTGTGTTCCAGAACCAACCACAAAAAGTAACAGCCGTTTAAATGCTGTCAAAAGCCGTAATAACTTAATCTGCGGAGTTAGCGGACAATTACCTGGTTTCAGCTTTGTTGATGCTAGCGGTAAGTATAGCGGTCTTGATGTGGATGTGTGTCGTGCGATCGCAGCAGCTTTATTTGACAATCCAGATGCAGTAGAATTCCGCAATCTCAACGCTAAGGAACGATTTACCGCAGTCCAAACCGGGGAAGTAGATATTCTCAGCCGTAACACTACCTTGACGATGAGCCGAGATACTTCTGTAGGTCTGGACTTTGCACCCGTGGTTTTTTACGACGGTCAAGGGATGATGGTACGTAAAAGCAGTAATATTAAATCCTTGGAAGATCTCAAAGGTAAAGCAATCTGTACCCAAACTGGAACCACTAACGAGCAGAATTTAGCCGACCAAATGCGAAAACGTGGAATTACCTACAAATCTGTAGTTTTTGAAGATATTAATACCGCTTACGCGACCTACGAACAAGGACGCTGTGATGCGGTAACATCTGATAAATCGCAGTTAATTTCGCGACGGACTACTTTACCCAAACCAGAAGACCATCTAATTTTAGAACAAGCTCTATCGCAAGAACCCCTAGCACCAGCAGTAGCAGACGGGGATGCAAAATGGGGCGATGCCGTAAGATGGATCGTAAATACAACTATTAAAGCGGAAGAATTAGGTATTAACTCGCAGAACGTAGAACAGTTGAAAACTAGCACTAAAGACCCAGAAGTTCGACGTTTACTAGGAATTGAAGGAGATTTAGGTACAGGGGCTGGTCTACCTAAAGATTTTGGTGCCAGAATCATCAAGCACGTCGGAAACTACGGCGAAATTTACGATCGCAATCTCGGTTCCAAAACAAAACTCAACCTACCCCGCGACAATCGCAATCAACCTTGGACAAAAGGCGGATTATTATATTCTCCACCATTTCGGTAAACAATGAATAGTTAATCACCGATAATTGATTTATGTCTTTTTGGCGAGATAGAAGATTTTGGCGAATTGCGACACAAGTTATTGCAGTGATTTTAGCGATAACTATTGTATCGATTTTATCTGTTAATGTTAGCCGTAATTTGCAGCGATTGGGTATACAATTTGGGTTTGATTTTCTCCAGCAGGAAGCTTCTTTTGATATCGGGGAAACTCCCATAGCTTATAAACCTACCGACGATTACAGTCGGGCTTTATGGGTGGGTTTACTAAATACATTGCGAGTGGCTGTAGCGGGAATTATCCTGACTACTATCATGGGAATCGGTGCGGGGATAGCAAGACTTTCCGATAACTGGTTGGTGCGAAACATAGCTTTAGTTTATGTAGAAATATTTCGCAATACACCGTTACTTTTACAATTACTATTTTGGTATTCTGCGGTTTTTCTGAATTTACCTAATGTTAATAATAAAATCTCGCTGGGAGGATTAATTTACTTAAGTCAAAGTGGTTTAGAAGTTTTAGGAATAAAATTTTCTTCAGAACTAGCTGCTTTATTAATTGGTTTAGTCTTTTATACAGGCTCCTTCATCGCCGAAATAGTGCGCGGTGGAATTCAATCGGTATCGAGAGGACAATGGGAAGCAGCGCGATCGCTAGGTTTAAAACCTGGGTTAATCATGCGATTGGTGATATTCCCTCAAGCCCTACGGGTAATTATTCCACCTTTAACAAGTCAGTACTTAAACTTAACTAAAAACTCCAGTTTAGCGATCGCGATTGGTTATCCCGATATTTATTTTGTTGCTTCCACCACCTTTAACCAAACCGGGAAAGCGGTAGAAGTAATGTTGTTAATCATGCTTACCTATCTCATCTTTAGTTTAACTATTTCCTTAGTGATGAACTTGTTTAATAGAAGCGTGCAAATTAGAGAAAGATAGGTCAAAGGTTAAAGGTGTAATAACTCCTCATTCCTAGCTCCTAAATCCTAATCCAAAATCTTATAATTCTTAACTTTCAACTCCTAACTCCTAACTAAATTATGCTTTGGCTTCGTAAAAATTTATTCAGCACCTGGTACAACAGTTTATTAACGATAATTTGCGTAGTAATTATATTCTTCTGCGGATGGAATCTTCTGAAGTGGGTAATTACTCAAGCACAATGGCAGGTTGTTGAAGCTAACTTACGTTTATTTGTGGTTGGTAGATATCCGCAATCTTTAGATCGACGAGTTTGGATTTCAAGTTTAATTGCTTCTACACTCACTTTTATAACTATCGGTGTATTCTCAGCAAAAGAAAATTTACCAAAAATAACGGTAATAATTACAGCTTTCTTATTTGGTATTTTATTAATAATCTTCCCAACTGATTTAAACTCCCGTTTGTGGTTAATCGGTATCGGAATTTCAGCAATTATTAGTTATTATCTGGGTAAAAAATTCGCCAAACTCATAACACCATATTTAGCTTTCGGATGGTTGCTATCTTTCCCGATAATTTTATGGTTAATTGGTGGTGGATTGGGATTGCGATCGGTATCAAGCTCTGATTGGAATGGTTTGCTTTTAACTTTGTTAATGGCAGCAATAAGTATTTTACTATCCTTTCCCATCGGAATTTTACTTGCTTTAGGACGCACCAGCGATTTACCCGTAGTCAAGTGGTTTTCCATCCTTTATATTGAAATTATCCGGGGATTACCGTTAATTGGAATTTTGTTTTTAGCTCAAGTAATGCTGCCATTATTTTTACCAATTCGTTTAGATAGAGTATTGCGTGGTGTCGCTGGATTAATAATATTTAGCGCTGCTTATATGGCAGAAAATGTTAGAGGAGGATTGCAATCAGTACCGAGGGGACAAGTTGAAGCTGCCAAAGTATTGGGATTAAATCCAGCTTTAGTATTATTGTTAATTGTACTACCGCAAGCCTTACGTGCAGTTATCCCCGCAATTGTCGGTCAATTTATCGGACTTTTCAAAGATACTTCTTTATTATCTTTATTTGGATTACTCGAACTCACCGGAATTGCGCGTTCGATATTAGCACAACCACAATTTTTAGGTCGTTATGCAGAAGTTTATTTATTTATCGGCTTAATTTACTGGATATTTTGTTATTCAATGTCCCTTGCATCTCGGAAATTAGAAGTTAAGAGTTAGGAGTTAGGAATGTGAAGTTGATAATTAATAATTTTCTCCCATCTCCCTATCCCCTTGTCCTCCTCTTGCCATTACCAATTACCAATTACCACTATGTCAGAAAAACCAATAATAATCGCCGAAGATGTTCATAAATGGTATGGTAAATTCCACGTTCTTCAGGGTGTGAGTTTAAGTGTAAATCGTGGGGAAGTTGTTGTATTGATGGGACCTAGTGGTTCGGGTAAATCAACTTTTATTCGTACTTTTAATGCTTTGGAAGAATACCAAAAAGGAAAAATCGAAATTGATGGTGTTACACTCAGCCACGATTTAAAAAACATCGAAACAGTTCGTCGTGAAGTGGGAATGGTGTTTCAACAATTCAATTTATTTCCTCACCTAAGCGTAATTAAAAATATTACTTTAGCACCTACTTGGGTACGTAAATTACCAAAACCCAAAGCCGAAGAATTAGCAATGCAGCTATTAGAACGAGTCGGAATCTTAGAACAAGCGCAGAAATACCCCGGACAGCTATCGGGAGGACAACAACAACGAGTTGCGATCGCCAGAGCTTTAGCAATGCAGCCTAAAATAATGTTATTTGATGAACCCACTTCGGCTTTAGACCCAGAAATGGTGAGGGAAGTCCTCGATGTGATGCGAAACCTCGCTAGTGAAGGAATGACAATGGTAGTCGTAACCCATGAAGTCGGATTCGCTCGCGAAGTTGCCGATCGCGTAGTTTTGATGGATGGGGGAACTCTCGTAGAAGCAGCTACACCCGATAACTTCTTTTCCCATCCACAAGAAGAACGAACTCGTAAATTTTTATCCCAAATTCTTTAGAAAAACAGCTACAAACACTGGCTTATTACATCTTATGATTAGAACATGGGTACCATCTACCAATTAATTCATGAGCGAGGAAGAATTAGAAAGAGCCGATAATAAAACAATATGTTGCTAATCAGAAAGAAGTTTGACGGACAATGAATTGTCCTTTAAGGGGCTAACCCCATAAATATAATTTAGGGGCTTGCACCCTATGATTTCCGGTCATATAAATAATTAAATGGCTCAGGTGCGACTCGAACGCACGACCAAGGGCTTATGAGTCCCCTACTCTAACCAACTGAGCTACTGAGCCAAATTTTCTTCACTTGCCAATATATCATATAAATAAAATCTTGACTAGCATCAGAACAGATTAATTTTTTCCTAAGTAGATAATTAAGAAGTTAACCCCTATTCCCTACTCCCTACAGAAAGCAAAAGAGGGAGACATACTCCCTCAACCTTCCAAGACAATTATCTAGATGCTACACAAACAGAAATTATTAGCGGGGTGGAAGGAAAGCGATGGGGTTAACTGCTTCTGTACCACCTTTACGGATTTCAAAGTGCAGGTGAGGACCAGTACTAAAGCCGGTGCTACCCATTAAGGAAATTTGTTGTCCTTGATGAACTTCCTGACCTTTGGTTACTACTAGTTTGCTGTTATGAGCGTAACGAGTCACCGTACCATCCGGATGACGGATATCAACTAAATTACCATAACCACCACGGTTCCAACCAGCAGATATAACTACACCATCAGCCGCAGCATGAATGGGAGTACCTACAGGAGCCGCAACATCAATACCTCTATGCATTCTTCCCCAACGAGGACCGTAGCCAGAAGTGAAAACACCTTTAGCAGGCCATATATAACCTTTTGAAGGTGGAATTGATTCGTCAATCATTTTAGGTAAGTATCTATCAACTGCTGCCAACGGGGGTAGCTGTGGAGATACTGTTGTTCGGACGACGGAGGAAGATTGAGAGCGATCGTTGAAGCTTGCAGGAGGTGTCGCTACTCTAATACCCCGGTCGCGAGAAAAGTTGGGGTTAATGTCTTGGTTCGGTGTTGGAACCTGAATCGGTACTGATGCTGTATTTGGTCTAGCAACGCGAATTGGTACCGAAGATTTGCCTATTGTAGATCTTGTAATCGGAATGGGTATAGAAGCTGATTCAGGTCTGTTGACGGGAACAGATACTGAGTTTGTATTTCGATCGATCTGTGGTACGACTATTCCAGATTGTTGGGTGCGATATTTCTGCCGCAATCTTTCGATTTCTTCTTTTAAGCTGCGAAGACGGTCATTTCTGGAAACTTTACTCGCTAAAGCGTTACGTCTGTCAGCGAGTTGCATTTCTGTAAATACTGTTGGTACGGGGGTGTCACCACCTACACCAAAAGAATTTAGATTTTTCTCGGAACTATCAATCGTTACAGCTTCTTCTGTTGGAGAAGTTTGATTGAGTTGGTTAATTGCTACCCTACCGCTATTATTTTGAGCAGGAACAATCAGCTTTTGAGCGACTTTTAGTTGATTGGGGTTAGACAAATGATTTGTCTTAGTCAATTGAGAAACTGAAGTCCCGTAATTGCTAGCAATTTTAGCTAGGGTATCTCCAGGCTTAACAAGGTGCGCTGCAGCAATGGTATTTGGTGCTGCTAAAGTTGGTACAACTGGTGTTGGTACCGTTACTGCCTGTTGTGACTGCACTACAGTAGTTTGCGGCTTTAATTCGGATACAAGTTTGTTTTGGCTAGCAGTTAGATCGGTGCTTGTAGTTGATATTTCTTCAACTTGAGTTGCCGACTGCGTTGTTAGTGCAACTTGCTTTACATCTTCAACAGGAGTCGAACGCAGCTTGTTCAAACTTGCTTTTAAGCGGTTCGATTTCTGCTTTAAGCGGTCAAGTGCGAACTTTTGCTGGGCTTCAAGCTCAGCAGTCGCAGATGTCGCTACAGCTTCACTTGCACCCAAGCTTTTTGTCGAATTTGTGAAATTACTAGAAACACGGCTCGCTGTGGTGCTGGCTTTGGGGAAAACCTGTGCTTCGACCACTTGCGGTGTGGAATAAATTGTATTATTGTTAGCCGCAGTTACACTTTCAACAGGTGTTTGTGTTGCAAACCGAGCAGATTTTAGTCTAGAAGCAACTTCCCATTTAGCTCCAAGCCCTTTTACTGGTGAGATTGCTGTTGGTTCCACTACGGCAGGGATTCTAGCCCCAATATCGTTAGAGATAGCATTAAACGACTGCTTGTGTGTGGGAGCAAACTTTATTTCATCAGTTGCAGCAGGAATTATTGTAGAGGCAGTATTTTGATTGCCTACAGGTTCTGCTGCATGGGCTTGGTCGCTTTGTCGAGTCACGAAAAGACTGGTTGCTCCCATCGAGATTGCCAATCCTACCATTGCGGCTTTTGGCATCCGACGTTTTATCTGTGGAGTAACTAAGTTACTGCGATCCATCGAAGCATCACTATTATTAATGGCACTTTCTAACACAGCTTTCATTTTCTTCTTCAATGCTCGTTTCAAAGACGACCTCCTACGATCACTAGCGCTTAACCGATCTCGATTTTTTAATCTAACAGTAGTCAATGATTTAGATCACTCAGAATAATAGATCGAGATCACATTTACCAGAGATACTTAGGCAAGATTAACCCGGTTCTCTGTTTTAAACAAGTTAACACTGTACTAGTAAAATTAAAATTTTTGTGCTTACTTGTCTGTTACACTGCCCACACCCAAATTTGGTTTTTCTTGATACAGATATATTGAACATTCAGGTCTGTCTCAAGAAAACATCAAACTTTATATTTGGAATCTTGCCCCAGAACAATGTGAGATTTTCTGGAATAGGCATATCTCTTGTTGAAGATATCAAGCAGGGATCGCACTATATTCCATCTTCCCAACCGAGACTTTACGTTGATTTTTCCATAAAGTACAACCGTATTTACTCGCAAGTACGTTTACGCTGCAAAAAAGTATCTTGCATGGCAACAGAAGCTCAATCGCTTGTTCTGACAAACTTTACCCCAACTGACTAGAGTTATCGGGATAATTCCAGTTAACAAAAATCTATGATTTAATTCGGGTAATACCTGAAATCATAGATACAAATTTCTTATGTTTAAATAGGATTATACGTAAGTATTTCTACTAGCTATTCCAGACTTTAGCAAAAATCAAGTTGTATTTATTACATTTGCTTGCCCGGTTTATTGAGTATTTTTTTTGAGAAAAAAGCAATAAAATCAATATTTTGTTTCATTCCCAAGCATAAATACTTAAGTAGAATGCCGCAATCCATATTTAGCTGAATAAAGAGCGCAAAATCACTCTAAGTAACCTAACTTACGACGGGCTTCAAATAGGCTCACAGCAACGCTTACAGATAAATTTAAACTGCGGACGTTCGTTTCTTTCATCGGAATATAAAGAGTTGCATCGCAGGCTGACAAGATATCGCTGGGTAAACCAGTAGTTTCACTACCAAATAGCAGCCAGTCACTGGGTTCGTAATCAAAAGTAACGTAACTTAAACTACCCCTAACGCTAAATCCTAGGAGTCTTCCTCCCCGTTGCTGATGCAAGAGTTGGAATGCTTCTATAGATTCGTGATAATGCAGCTTTACATAGGGCCAGTAATCCAAGCCTGCTCGCTTTAAATAACGGTCGGTAATTTCAAATCCTAAAGGACCGACTAAGTGCAATTCCGTATCTGTAGCGGCACAGGTACGAGCAATATTACCAGTATTCGGAGGAATTTTCGGATGAACTAAAACTATTTGTGGCATTGGCGATTAAGCAAAAATATAAAAAAACAATGCGTTCGTCTTTTTCAAATCCATCTCAAGATAGAAGACACATATAGTTTTTATTAATATCTGTCAAGCCACGGCAATGTATAACAAAAACTAAACTAACAAAAATACTCTTAAAATCCTTGTATGAAGACTATTTAAAAAGAAAGTGAAGAAATAGTAAAGTTTTCGTCAAAGTAAACTCCTCTATTTCTGGCAGAATATAGCATCTTCTAAGAAAAACAGAAAGTGGGATTAAGCAACTATTGACGAACACAATTTATCTTCTAGTTCTAATTCTCGTTCTTGAATAGAGCTAATAGCCTGAGTAATCACATTCCGGCTGCTGACTCCTAAGCTGTGAAGTTGCAGCCATCTTTGAGCTTGATTCCCCTCGCGAAGGATTTTTTGTAACGGTGAAAGGAAACATCCAAAGCCCTGTTGTTTAGCGATCGCTGTTGCACTTTCATAAAGTTCGTTAATCCAATCTCTGGCTGTAATAGTTCTGCCATCAAACCAATGAGTTAGCTGAGCATCTAAGCTGGAGGTTGCACAGGCAATTTCATTTTGGGCTGTAATTGCGATTAATTCTTCGGGAGAGAAGCTACTTTTTACCAGGGGATCGATGTTGGGGTTCTCAATTACTTGCAACAAACGTGCTTCTAAGAAAGCTGAAATTGCTAATAATGCAATGGGATCGGTAACTAAATCGCAAATTCGTAATTCCAGACGATTGAGGTCATAAGGACGGCGATCGCCATTCGGTCGAACCGATGTCCATAAATGTCGCACATTTTGCATTGTCCCAAGTTCTAACTGCTGTTCTACCCAGCTAATATGGTCTGCATGGCTGGCAAATAAAGGCACGGATGTAGGAGTTTGTGGAAAAAGACCCCAGCGGGTGGAGTGGTATCCAGTAGCTTTACCATCTAGAAAGGGAGATGAAGCGCTTAAAGCTAAATATAAAGGTGCTTCTAAACGGATAATCCGACAAGCCCGCATCAGTATTTCGGGGTCGCTGATGCCTACATTAATATGAACGCTGGCTGTAACTACTTTAGTCCCGTAAGTTTGTTCGATATATTCGTGATAAGGACTATCGGGATCTGAACGCAAAAACTTGTCGCTTCCTCCCAGTGACAAAGTACTACCAGGTATCAAAGTATAATCACCTAGTTCTTGAAGATATCTTCTTAACTTCAACCTAGGACATAATAGACCGCACAAAAGCTGTTCGTAGTCAAAAAATGGAGCGGTTATATATTCAACATTGCGGCTATCCGGTTCCCGCATGAATCCATCTAATTCAGATGTAATTTTGTCAGAGAGACCAACGATGTCACCTTGAGGGGTACCAGTATACATCTCAATCTCAAAACCTTTTGATAGCACCACAAAAATTCTCCTCGCTCTCTTTACTTTTAAATTGTATCTAAAGCGACGAAAGGACGCATCAACCTTTGGATAGCTATCGGGAGAAATAGAAATTATAAATAAATTATAAATGATGTCAATTTTACTTAATGAATTTTACTTTCATCGGTAGCTATCCGTAATACAGTTGAAGTTTTATCCTCCCTAAGAAATAATTCGGAAAATAAAATATAGAAGTAATATTAATCAAAAATGCTACAACTCCTAACCTTTAATCTTTTTGTATTGAACGCGGGCTGATTTTATCAGGATTATGTATCAAAATTTCGGTGTAGGCTTATCTATTACTGAGATATGTTAGAAGATAATTCCGAATCTTCCTCTTATAAAGGTCAAGATTTAGCTGGTGGAAACTTCGACCATCAAGACTTGCGTGGTAAAGATTTTACAAATGCAAATCTAGAAGGAGCAACTTTTGTTAGAGCTAACCTCCAAGGAGCAATTTTTGAGAAAGCTTGTCTTAATAGAGCTAATTTCCAAGAAGCTAATCTTCATGGTGCGACACTGAAGTTTGCCGATCTACAAGAAGCTTACTTTTTTGAAGCGGATTTAAGTAAAGCTAATCTTTACAGTTGTAATCTTCGTTCGGTTTCTTTTAGGAGAGCCGATTTACGTGGTGCGGATCTGCGAGAAAGTTTACTTGCAAAAGCTAATTTCAAAAATAGTCATATTAGTAAGGATACTCAACTCGAAAATAAGTGTAAACTAATTTGGGAAGTGGTAAATAAGCCACTCGAAAATCGCGATCTAAGTCAATATGATTTACAGGAAGCAAACTTAATTGAAGCCAATCTGTATAAAGCAAATTTGACTGGAACCGACCTACGGGGAGCTATTTTAAAAGCAGCAAATCTCGAAGCAGCAAATCTTCAAGGAGCTAATCTTCAAGGAGCCGATCTTGAAGGAGCCAATATGTGGGAAGCTGTAATGGAAAACACCAATCTCCAGCAAGCTAATCTTAGAAATGCGAACCTTTGCGGTGTGAATTTTCGTAATGCTGCATTAGAAGGAGTTAATTTCAAAAATAGTCAAATGAGTGTGGAAACTCAACTCAATGAAAAATGGAAATTAGTTTGGGAGTTGGTAAATAGGACAGTTGAAGGTCGAGATTTAAGTCAATTTGATTTGCAACAAGCTAACTTAAGTGAAGCTCACCTCCAAAAAGCCAATTTGAAAGAAGCTAATTTGCAGGGGGCTATTTTAAAGCAAGCTAACTTACAACAAGCAAACCTTTGGGGAGCGAAATTACAGGGAGCCAACTTTGAAAAAGCTAATTTGGAAGGAGTCGATTTCAAAGAAGCCGAATTTCAAAAACAAGCGGATTTACAATATAGCAATCTCCAAAAAGCCGATCTATTAGAAGTTACTTTGGAGGAAGCTAATCTCCAAGGAGCTAATCTCCAAGGAGCATATCTAAAAGTAGCCAATCTGCAAAGAGCCAACTTAACAGGTGCAAATTTACAGCACGCTTATTTACGTGGTGCTAGACTACAGCAAGCTAATTTTCAGGAAGCCAATCTTGAAGCTGCGACTTTCCAAGAAGCAGATCTTAAAGGAGCTAACTTTGAAAAAGCCAACCTGAAAGGAACTATTTTTATCGCGGCAGATTTAAGGGAGTTAACTGTATTTGGAGAAGTTATAGTCACAAACTTTAAAGAAGCTAACTTAGAAAAAGCTGACCTAAGTTGCGCGAAACTTCAAAGAGCTAATCTACAAAAAGCTAATCTTCGCAAAGCTAATCTCAAAGCAGCAAATTTAGAAGCAGCAGACCTCCGATACAGTCATCTTGATGAAGCTGACC
Organism: Rivularia sp. UHCC 0363; assembly: GCF_034931125.1. Classification (NCBI taxonomy): domain Bacteria; kingdom Bacillati; phylum Cyanobacteriota; class Cyanophyceae; order Nostocales; family Rivulariaceae; genus Rivularia; species Rivularia sp. UHCC 0363. The sequence continues at coordinate 27,839 of NZ_JAYGHM010000062.1, forward strand.
TTTTAGACGCTAATCTCAAAGTCGCTTTTCTTAGGGAAGCCAGTCTTTATAGAGCCGATTTGCATCGAGCTAATTTACAAGTAGCAGACCTTTACAGAGCGAACCTGCAATCAGCGAAGTTAGTGGGAGCTAATTTACAAAAAGCCGATTTACAAAAAGCTAATTTAAAATTAGCAGACCTAACATCCGCAAATCTACAGTTTGCCGACCTTTACAGAGCTAACTTGGAAGCAGCTAACCTTGAGGAAACTGACTTGCAAAATGCCCATCTTGAAGGAGCAATCCTTTATAGAGCTAATCTCAAAGGAACCAAATTCAAAGATGCGAACTTGGATATAGCAGACCTGTCACAAAGCAAAAATTTTACTGAAGAACAAATTCAGGAAGCTAAGAATTGGGAAAGAGTCAGAAGAGACAATTATCAATGAACAGTAGTAATAAGTACTAACGCCTGCATTATTTATATAATTACTCGTGAATTATATAAACCTTCCCTATTCCCTCCCCAGACGAAATGTTTAATTTATTTTGCACGAGTACTTAATTGATAATTGAACTACTCCATTTTTTGTAGCTTAGCAACTCTGGGGTCGATGATTTTTTGACCTAAACCTGGGAATTTGATAGCTACAGAAACTTTGTTTCCCGCACCAAAAATATGAGTTATTTCACCTGCTCCAAATGATTTATGCATTACCCGATCGCCAACTTGCCAATTAAATGCGGTTACTGTATCGTTATTTTTATTCTCAAAGCCATTATCGTAAGTAGCTGAAGTCCGACCGCCATTATTTGTATAAGTAACACTACGAGGTGACTGAGTAGCTAATAGCTCCTTGGGCAACTCGTCGAGGAACTGCGATCGCACTGCGGGTTCGCGGGTTCCATACAGTCTGCGTTCTCGTGCGTGGGACAAAAATAATCTTTCTTGAGCGCGAGTAATACCGACGTAGCATAAACGACGTTCTTCTTCTAAAGCGGCTGGGTCGTCCATAGAACGATAGTTGGGAAATAATCCTTGCTCTAATCCGACTAAAAAGACTACGGGAAATTCCAATCCTTTAGAAGAATGCAGCGTCATTAAAGATACCGCCGTTTGCCCTTCTTTAACGTTATCTAAATCGGAACTCAAAGCAGTACTAGCAAGAAATCCGGCAAGGGAAGCGTCTTGTTCAGCTTCTTCTTCATATTGACGCACTGCGTTATAAAGTTCCCCAACGTTGCGGATTCGGTCTTCTGCTTCGTCGTTTCCTTGGTTTTGCAAGTCTTGGACGTAACCGGATTCATCTAAAACAGCTTGTAAAACCTCCGATGCGGTAATATTTTCAGCTTCTTGCTGCAAGCGTCCAATCATTTTGGCAAAGTTATTTACCGATTTTGACGAACGTCCTGCTAAAGTATTAACTGATGTCTCATCACTAAGTATTTCCCACAAACTTATACCCAATTCTTGAGCGGCATTTGTTAAGTTGTCGATAGTAGCTTTACCAATACCGCGTCGGGGTGTATTAATTACCCTTAATAAACTTAAAGTATCTGCGGGGTTAGCGATCGCTCTTAAATAACCCAAAACATCTTTAATTTCTTTGCGATCGTAAAATTTCAATCCCCCAACTACGGTATAAGGGATGCTATTCCGGACTAAAATATCTTCAAACGGACGAGATTGAGCGTTAGTCCGATAAAGAATCGCAAAACTTCCCCAGTTTAAATTGGGATTGTCTTTCTCCAAAGCACAAATTTTCTTAATGACAAAATCAGCTTCAGCTACTTCGTCATCTGCTTTAAAATAGTAAATCTGTTCGCCTTGACCCCGCGTCGCTTTGAGTACTTTATCAATCCGCTGGGTATTATTTTCAATTAAATAGTTTGCCGCTTCAAGAATGTTTTCGCAGGAACGATAGTTTTCTTCTAATTTAACCATCGAACGGGTATCATCATCTTCCAAACCATCACCAAAGTCTTGCTGAAAGTCGAGCAGAATAGTGAAGTCAGCCATTCTAAAAGAATAGATTGACTGGTCTGCATCGCCGACTACAAACACAGAACGGTTTTGCCAATTCCACTGGCTTCTATTCTCCCCGTAGGTAGATAGTAAGCTAATCAATTGGTATTGAGTACGGTTTGTATCCTGATATTCATCTACCAAAATATGGCGGAATTTATTGTGCCAATAACCCAAAATCTGTTCATTTTGCTGAAACAATCTTACCGGAACTAAAATTAAATCGTCAAAATCCAGAGCGTTGTTTTCTGCTAATTTATCTTGATAGCAATTATAAACTTCTGCAATTACTCTTCCTTTATAATTTGGTTCTTCCTTTTCATATTCTTGCGGCGACAAACCTTGATTTTTGGCATTACTAATGGTGTAGCGAACGGAACGGGGATTAAATTTTTTATCGCTGAGATTTAACTGTTTGGTAACAATTTCTTTAACCAAACTTTGAGCGTCAGATTCATCAAAAATCGAAAAATTACGTTTCCAAGTGCGTCCTTTCTCATCTTGGTATTTATCAATATCTAAACGCAAAATCCGAGAAAGTAAACTATGAAAAGTACCGCACCACAAATCCTTGATAATATGTTTATAAACTTTCGATTTTAGCTTTACCTGATTGTATTCTGTTAATAAATCGTAACGTTCGCCAAACTCCGTCATTGCCATTTGTTCGGCAAATAGTTTTTGAATACGTTCTTTCATCTCCCGTGCGGCTTTGTTAGTGAAAGTAACCGCTAAGATATTTTCCGGATTAACTTTATGTTCGGTAATTAAGTTAGCAATGCGGTAGGTCAACGCTCGTGTTTTACCAGAACCCGCGCCAGCAACAACTAGCAAGGGACCGCAAAAATGTTCGACAGCGCGACGTTGATGGGGGTTGAGGTGACTTAAAGAGTCGGTGGTTGTTGTCATGAGCGTGAGGAGTAAGCGGGATTAAAATACAGACCGTCTTCATGCAGCAATATACTTTTTTTATATCAATACAGCGGTCTTATATTGTTAACGTTACAATATTACTGAGATTTAACTAATTAAATTTGTTGCTTGCGGGTAGAAAATCTGTTTTAAATTGTAGTTATAAACAGCCAGGATATTTATTAGTATAAGAGTTTATCGCAGTTTTATTTTAAGCACTTACAAGACTTAGCTATTTTATTTTTACTTTTGGATACTTTTGTTCAGGAATGGCCGCAATTGTCACAAGACTGAGGGAACGGTGCGTGACACATAAACCTTATTATTGCGTTAGAAATCAAGCGAAGTGTCACAGCACCCTACGACCAAAATATGCCAGTTGCGGCCATTCCTATTGTTTTAAAATTATGATTAAAATAACAGCAAGTGAGAAAGAGAAATTTATGTAATTCTCAGTTCGCATTTGCTGTTTTTAAGATTGAATTTAATTAATTCTCGTTCAATTCGGAAACTAATTATTGTTTTACGCGCTTATTCTGTATCAAGTCTTGTTTTTTACAAGAAGGACAAACTACGACTTACTAAATTCCATGACAGTCAAGGAATTTCCCGTGTGAATGACTTTTTCTGGTTTAAACCCGCTGGCTTCAAACAATTCCTTGTATTCTTGTTCTGTACGCCAGTAACCCCCCGGATTAGTGATCATCATTTGAACTGCTGCAAGAGCCGGGACAGTCCCATCTGAATACTCTACCGGCGCACCCAGAGGTGGTACCAATGTTTGGAGAAGCAACACTTTGCCATGTTTCGGTAAAGCCTCTCTACACTTAGTAAGTAACGAAATCGTGTCTTCAACGTTGAATACAGAAAGGAAATACTTCATTACAATCGCATCTGCACCTTTTGGTATTTCTTCCAAGGCATTTCCAGCAATAACTTGCACTGCATCTGCGTCGATTCCCTGTGTGGCTAGAAAAGCCGCAGATGCCTCAACTTCATTTGGCAAGTCAAATAATATACCTTTGCAGCCGAATCTTTTAACAATATGAGCAATTAATGTCCCTTGATTGCCTCCAACGTCCATAACTGTATCAAATTGACTAAAGTCATAAGCTTCAAATAACGATTCAATCGCCGTATTTGTCAAAAAGCTCATAGCATTTTTAAACAAAGCTTTACTATCTGCATTTTCCGTCATAAAGGAATTGTAGAAATTTTGACCATGCGCTATCTCAAAAGCGACTTCCCCAGTTTTCAAGGAATTCTCTAGTTCCCTCCAAGCATTCCACATACTCGGTTCTGTAATATGCATTAAGAAATGACCCAGAGAAGGTTCTTTATTCGTAACAAGGTGTTCTGAGAGATCTGTTGCTGCAAACACACGTCCGGGTTTTTCCAGAAATACCCCTAAATGAGCTAGAGCGCGGAGAACGACATAGAGGTTTTCTGCTTTCGTACAAGTCTTTTGTGCTAAGGTTTCTACATTCATTGGTTCTGAATGTAATAGGTTAGGTATGCCTAATTTTGTGACTACGTAAAGACACTGACTTTGCCAGTAGCCATAAATTCCTTGAGCAAGTTTATTAATAGAAGCAGACGCAGTTCCCAACATAATTTTAGTTCTCCATGCGAACAATTTTTATTTTCGAGCTATTTCTTACCTATTGTTTCGATGTCATAGGTGATGATTTTGCCGATTACGGCAGTTTTAAGATACATAAACCACAGCATAGACACTTATTTATAAATAAGTCCAGATGTGGTTAAATTTCTACTAAAATCCTGTAATTTACATTTTTGAATTAAATTTTTATATTGCGAACATTGCACATATTTCCGAAAGCGGTAATAATTTTGTAGAGTTATTGAAAATTTAATATTTTGCGGGCAATCAGTAGGTTCTTGATCGATAAAATCTTCCCTTGTATAAATTGAAATACTACAGCATTTGTCAATTCAGTGTTTCTCAATTATTTTGCTTCTACGTCTGTCATTTTTGTGTAATTACAACGCTTATTATTATGCCATAAAGATTCATTCGTAATTAACAAAGTTTTTCAAGCTTGAGTAATCAATTGAAACTGCGACAAACGCAGATCTGCTATAACTTTAGATTTAGCATCTTTAGCTCTGAAATATAATTATTGTTCGCCAATGGTTGGTAACTCAATTGTAAAAGTAGAACCTACTCCAGATTCACTTTGAACGTGAATTTCACCACCCATCATTTGACAAAAATGCCGAGTAATTGCCAATCCTAAGCCTGTTCCACCATACTTTTTAGTAGTAGAAGCATCGCCTTGGGTAAATGGTTGAAATAGCTGTTTTAGTTGAGCTTCGGACATTCCAATGCCGCTATCCTTGACGATAAAAGTAATGATTTCACGGGGAACATCTGCTACAAAATCTTTTTGCCGTTCGATCTTCAGCATTACTTTACCATTTGTAGTGAATTTTGCAGCATTGCTTAACAAATTTAATAAGACTTGTCGTACCCTTGTTTGGTCGGCGTACATCGTGCCGAGTTCTCTATCACAATCAATTTCTAATAAGCTGCCGTTTTTCTCTATGGTTGGTTTGATGGTGGAAACGAGATTATTTATTAGTGAGATTACCTCAAATGTCTCCGGATAAAGAGTCATTTTCCCGGCTTCAATTTTGGATAAGTCGAGGATGTCGTTAATTAGTTCTAGTAAATGTTTACCTGCTGTATTAATTGTTTCTAGGTCAATCGCAAAGTCTCCCGTTACACCCAAATCAACAGCATCTTCTTGCAAAAGTTGACTCAAACCAATTATGGCATTCAAAGGTGTACGTAATTCGTGGCTAACGTTTGCCAAGAACTGACTTTTTGCTTTACTGGCAGCTTCTGCTAATTCTTTCGCTTTTTCTAATTCGTTCGTTCTTTGTGATACTCGTTCGATCAACCTATTCAGTGATTTTGCTAGTAGTCCGATTTCATCTTCGGTTGTAACTGGAGCGCGTAAATTGAAATTAGATTTTAGAGCTACTTGTTCGGCTACTTTAGTTACAACAACCACTGGTTCGGCTATAGCGCGGGAAGTTCGCCAAGCTACCACAACGGCGATCGCTACTGAAAGCAGCATACTCGCGATCGCGATCGTTCTTTCGATTCCTTTGGAAAATTCTAAGTTGTTTGCTCTTTGAGACTCTTGATCTTCGGCACTTTGAAGAATATTATTTAATCGTGAATCTAATTGTTCTAATTGGATAGCTGTTTGAGAGCGTGTCAATTGGAGCAACTGTTGTTGAACGCTTAGCTGTTGGGCGTAAGGTTGTTTTAACTGTTCTAAAATGGAGTTTAGCTGTTGGGTGTAAGATTCCAAATTAATCTCGTAATCGCTCAATAATGCCTGAAGAGTGGCTTCAGTGGCCGCTAATTTAGCCGGTTTATCGTTAATAAATTTGGAAATTTTAAATTCTATATCGTTAACCGTATCGATACTTTTAACAAAATCAGCTTTCTTCCGAGACAACTCTTCTGGTTCTTCTACCAACGCAGCCAAACTATAACTATGCAATTTTGCTTGGACTAAGGCATTTTTATAATCTGCCAGCATTTGCGTTTGATATTGAGCGTGTTTAAATCGTCTGATTTCTCGCCCGCTATAGTAGTTGGCAATTACAAACCCAACAAACGAACCAAAAAAACCAATCCCAATCGCTACAAAATATCCGCAGCCAATTTTTTGATGAATACGTCTAGAACTAGCTTTAAGTTTTCCGCTTGAAGGAAATTCTAAAGTAGGCAGTTCATCATTTGAGGACACATCTTCTGACACTTCTTTAGTTTCTGAACTGCTGTTACCTGCGGTTGGCTTGTGAGTTTGCATTCCTCAAATCTCCTTACCATCCCGCCATAATTTATACATTAGTTAGGGCGGTGAAATTAAATCGGTATATTAATCAATACTTATTATCATCTTTTATAACAGTTACAAAAGCCTAATCGCTAGATACTTTGCACGAGCTTTATAGGAGTCAAATAATTAAGTGTCAAAACTTAACACATTTTTGTTCCCATCAGCGGTCTGTTTTATTAGTTTTGCTTTCGTTGTAAAGATGTGATATTGTCAACCGCGAACTCAGTGACGATAAAAAAATCCATCGGAATCGATCCAACATAGTATTAAATACAATAACAAAAAAAAGTGAGGAATTACAAATCTTAAGTTTGCTCCTCACTTACTGTCTAAGCTTAATTTTGATTACTTTTTTCGATCGCAAGACAGCTACCCGTTCATGAAAAACGGGGCAATCTTTATTTACGAAAGACTTAAAACTTTAGTCGAATTTGGGATTGCTACCGAATTCAATTCCGCTATCTCTTGTTTTAAAATCTGAGCTTTATCAGTATTTTCCCAGGGTAACTCTAAATCAATCCGTCCAAAATGACCGTAAGCCGCGATGTCCTGGTAAAAACGTCCGCCTCGTTCACTTGGTAATTTACGTAAATTGAATGCCTGAATAATACCTGCCGGACGCAGTTCAAAATGCTTCTGAACTAATTCCAACAAAGTTTGCTCGTCAACTTTACCTGTACCAAAGGTTTCGATCATGATGCTCACGGGTCTTGCGACACCAATGGCATAACTCAATTGCACTTCACATTTTTCTGCCAAACCAGCAGCAACAATGTTTTTCGCTACATAGCGACAAGCATAAGCGGCGCTGCGGTCTACCTTTGTGGGGTCTTTTCCGGAAAAAGCTCCGCCACCATGTCTAGAATAACCGCCGTAGGTATCGACAATAATTTTGCGTCCGGTAAGACCTGAATCTCCTTGAGGTCCACCAATCACAAATTTACCGGTGGGGTTAACTAAAAAGCGGGTTTGTTCATCCGGCTTAATGTCAATGTCACCAAATACAGCTTCAACTACGCTATACCACAAATCTTGTTTGATTTTTGCCTGCACTGCTGCTTCATCAGTAATATCACCAATAGTAGGCGCGTGCTGGGTAGAAATCAGGATGGTATCAATACCTACAGGTTTTCCGTCTTCGTAGACGATACTTACCTGAGTTTTGCCATCAGGACGTAGATAAGGCAATTCACCAGTTTTGCGAACTGCTGCGAGTTGGCGAGCAATACGGTGAGCAAGACTGATCGGCAAGGGCATCAATTCGGGAGTTTCGTTACAAGCGAAGCCAAACATGATACCTTGGTCGCCAGCCCCAATTTTGTCAAATTGTTCTTCGCTAGATTCTTCACGGCTTTCCTGAGCAGTATTAACCCCTTGAGCAATATCTGCTGATTGTTCGTCCAGAGCTACCAAAATAGAAGCGCTATTGGAACAGAAACCATTGACAGCATCGGTATAGCCAATTTCAGCTATTTTCTTTCTAGCGAGATTCATGTAATTAATGTTGGCTTTACTGGTTATTTCGCCAGTAATCAACACTAAACCAGTATTAACCACAACTTCCGCAGCGACGCGGCTTGTAGGGTCTTTTTCGAGCAAAGCATCCAAAATGGCATCAGAAATCTGGTCGCAGATTTTATCTGGATGACCTTCGGTCACTGACTCGGAGGTAAATAGATAGCGACGAGTCAAATTAAATTCCTCCCTTTTAGAGTATTTAGACTTAATTAACGCAAGCATTTGATTAAGTCACCTAACCTGCAATCATAGCAATATTCTTGCAGCTAATAATGAGTATTATATTAACTTTTTAAATTTAGATAGTTATCGTAACTATCTTGAAAATATCTATTTTTTTTGCTAATTAGCTTAATTGCCACAATTTATTTTTATTAAAAAAGGGACACCACATAGATGTCCCAGCAAAATAATTATGGTTTTCAAAAATGAAAAAAAACTTTTAAAGGAATAACGATTAAACTTCAATAGCCATTTTCGCTTCTTTCTTCGTTAAACGTTCGTAAGCAGCACGCATTTTCAAACCAGTCAATACTTGGAATAAGCCCGTTCCGTTATTGGAACCAGGATATTCACGGTGCTGAAGTAGCAAATGAGTCATCTCTCCTTGATATTTGGTAGATGTGTTACTCAAATGCGTCTCAATATAAATGACTTCATCAAGGTTATCAAATTGACCATCAACTTCCAATACGGAGACATAGCGACCGTAGTATACATCCGAACCATAGTACATTTGCATACCGGGGTAAGAACAAGTTAGCTTGCGTCCGCAAGGAGTCCACTGAATTGTTGAACCTTGATCAAACAAATAAGCTGGTTCAAAACCTTCTTTATCTTCACGCTGTAGCATCCGTACTCTAAGTACTTTGCGCTCTTTATCTTCTTTAATTAGATTGGTTGGCAATACCTGAAGAACCACATCGGCAAATTCTCTTTGCGGTTCAATATAGTTCTGGAAATCAGGCTTGCGAGAATTAATGGCAGCCAAAACATCTTCGTAATTGTGACCTCTTTCTGCCATATCGCGCTGGATTTTCCAAGCGATTTTCACTTCATCACCGATATCTAAATATACGCTGAAATCAAGCAAAGAACGCACCCGCTCATCATATAGAGGATGCAATCCTTCTATGACAACAATATGATTTGACTCTATCCTTTCAGGGGGATCTAGTTCGCCGGTTTCATGATTGTATATAGGTTTATCAATCGCTTGACCTTCTTTGAGAGCTTTCATTTGCTCGTACATCAAGTCAAAATTATTTGCTCTTGGATCTAGCGCTGTTATACCTGTTTGCTTACGCTGCTTGCGGTCTAAACTATGGTAGTCATCTAAACAGATAACCGTCATAAATTCTTCACCAAACAAATCGATTAAGCGACGTAAAAACGTAGATTTACCGCATCCCGAGTCTCCAGCAACTCCAATCATTACAATGCGATCCGGCTTCTGAGTCATAAATCCCCTCTAATTAGTTTCTAAAGATGACTAAATCAATATTTTTTTTACACAGATTTATTCCAGGTCAGGGTTTCTTTATCGGTCGCCCTGCATTCTTCCCGCACAGCAATAAAATACGATCGCAAACGGGTAAATATAGATCTTACTACTTGATCCCCGCTTTGTTAATCGAGATTTGTTGCTGTAAGTATTTAGTCCTAGCAATATTTGGAATTGTAACAGAATGGAGGTATCATATACAAGTTTTACCCTTGGGAAATAGCCTTCTGAGGGCTATCTATAATCACAAATATTTACTTACTGATTAAAAAAAATATTACAATTAATTACTTGATAAATTTTTGTTGTTATTTACACATTTTATATCGTAATTTCCGAACTTTTCGATCTAAAAATAAGCGTGTCAATGTTTGATTCGTAAATGCTACAGCCCCTATTAGTAAAATGTTATCAAATCAATCGTAAAACCACAAATAATGTATACTAAACTACATAATTGCCTTTTGAAAAGATCGTGGAGAAAAAAATAGGTGTTAATCGGTTTTTTATGGAGTTTTGACAGCCCCAATCAAGATGAATATTAACCAATATTCAGGTTGACAGATGTTTCACATCACGTAACACTTATTATAAGTTGCTTGTATCACATTTAATTGCCGATAAAATATAGCTGCAATATTGGATCGCGATCGGTAATACCTTTTGCGAATAGAAATTGTAGTTTAAACGTTCTTATAAATTTAGTTAAGAACAGTTTTGCCATCAGCGAGTACCGAGAAACATGAATAGCATTATTTAAATCAGTGGAAGAAGTCTTGCTAAGGAGGAAAGTATTTTCCTTGTGCGAATTATTATCAATATTATTGATAGACCCCGGCGGTGATGGTTTACCGAACCCTGGTAAATGCAAGCTATCTTCCGTTTAAGGAGGTCACATTTGACAAAAAAAACATTAAATTGATTCATTATTAACATTCTGCAAAGAACTTATCATTTACCTTAGAAGGTGAACAGGTGTGTCTTTAACTAACCCCGCGCTAACTAAGGTGAGTTCGAGCAGTAAGACTGATGGCTATATTTATGCCATTTTCCCAGATCATAATGGCATACCGAAATTCGGTAGCTAAAGCCGTGGTGATTTTGGGAAAGACTTTTTTGGAAAGGGTTAAGTAATCAATCGGAGTGATAGAGAAAATGTATTATCAAGGTGCTGTTGAAAGTACTGCTAACACCTTGGCAGGTAGCCGAGTTTTTTTATATGAAGTAGTGGGTTTACGTCAGAGCGAAGAAACTGATAAAACAAACTACCCAATTCGTCAAAGTGGCAGTGTATTCATCAGAGTGCCTTACAGCCGCATGAATCAAGAAATGCGGCGTATCTCTCGTCTAGGCGGCAAAATTGTCAGCATTCAATCGATGGGTGCTTTGGAGCAGCTTAACGGTAATGTTGCTTCAGATGGAGCCAACGGTGCTAGCAATCAAGGGAATGTTAAAGCCACATCTGTTGCAAGTAATGCAGCCGATAAGTTTAGCAAGAAGGATAAAAAAGGCGACACCATGACTGAAGCGAAAGCCAAGAAGAAGGACGTTCCCGTTAATATCTACCGTCCCAAAGATCCATATGTTGGTAAATGTCTATCTAATGATGAATTGGTTGGTGAAGGCGGAATTGGTACCGTGCGACACTTAAAATTCGACATTTCCGGCGGAGACTTACGTTATCTTGAAGGTCAAAGTATCGGTATTGTTCCACCGGGAGTAGACAAGAATGGTAAGCCTGAGAAACTCAGACTGTACTCCATCGCTTCAACTCAACATGGTGATGATATAGATGATAAAACCGTATCGTTGTGCGTTCGCCAATTGGAATATAAGCACCCGGAAACAGGTGAAACAGTTTACGGTGTATGCTCAACTTTCCTGACTGGTCTTGAGGTAGGAGCAGATGTTAACATCACCGGCCCAGTAGGTAAGGAGATGTTGTTACCCGATGACCCAGAAGCAAACATTATTATGATGGGAACCGGAACGGGTATTGCTCCTTTCCGTGCTTATTTGTGGCGGATGTTCAAGGATGAAGAAAGAAAAGTCAATACGGACTATCAGTTTAAAGGTTTTGCTTGGCTGATATTTGGTATTCCTACAACTCCAAACATTCTTTATAAAGAAGAACTTGAAGAAATACAGTCTAAGTATCCCGATAACTTCCGTTTAACTTGCGCTATCAGCCGCGAACAAAAAAATAAAGAAGGCGGCAGAATGTACATCCAGCACCGTTGCGAGGAGTACGCTGATGAATTATGGAAAATGGTTAAGGACGAAAAAACCTATACCTACATTTGCGGTTTGAAGGGTATGGAAGACGGTATTGATGCCGCGCTTGCTGCTGCTGCTGCTAAAGAAGGTGTCGAGTGGAGCGATTACCAAAAGCAACTCAAAAAAGCACACCGTTGGAACGTAGAAACTTATTAATAGAAGTTGTTAGTCATCGGACAAAATTGACTGCTGGCTTTTGACAAAGCATGATTAGGTAGGGTATATTGCCCTACCTATATTATTTAGTGGAGTTGGGTGATTCGATTTTAGATTTTAGATTTTGGATTGTCCTTTTCTTGAAATAAAATGCTTGCAAATTTTAGATGTGAAATTAAGATTATAAGATTTGGCAGTTTTAGATTATCCTCTGCTTGAAAGCCAAGGGCTTTTTTTTACTTAAAATTCAAAATCCAAAATTAAGAGGGTGTAAATAAGGTGGCTTTTAAACTGGGAATCCTGGGATTAGGTACCGTTGGATGCGGTACGGTGCAATTATTACTAGATAGCGATGGTCGTCATCCTTTATTAGAAGAAATTGAAATATACCGCGTTGGAGTGCGATCGCTAGATAAGCCTCGTGAGGTAACACTGCCGCGAGGAATTATCACTACAGATTTAGATTCGATTGTCAACGACCCAAAGATAGATATCATCGTAGAAGTGATGGGGGGATTGGAACCAGCCAGAGAACTGATGCTCAAAGCCATCCGTAACGGTAAACACGTTGTCACTGCGAATAAAGCAGCTATTTCCCGCTTTGGTGAAGAGTTATATACAGCTGCTAATCAAGCAGGAGTATATGTAATGCTTGAAGCATCCGTGGGTGGTGGTATTCCGGTAATTCAACCCTTAAAGCAATCTTTGAGCGTTAACCGGATTCAAGCAGTTACTGGTATTATTAACGGTACGACTAACTACATTTTGACGCGGATGCAGAATGAAGGTAGTAGTTTTGACTCAGTATTAGCTGATGCACAAAAATTGGGTTATGCAGAAGCAGACCCGACTGCTGATGTTGAAGGTTTAGACGCTGCCGATAAAATAGCAATCTTGGCATCCATCGCTTTTGATGGGGGCATCAAGAGAGAAGATGTTTATTGTGAAGGTATTAGGCAGGTAAGCAAGACTGACATTAGCTATGCCCAAAACTTGGGTTTTGTAATTAAGCTTTTGGCGATCGCTAAGAAAGTCGATAGACTATCCCTTAGTGTGAGAGTTCATCCGACTTTAGTACCCTTGGGACATCCTTTAGCAAGTATTAATGGCGTTAATAATGCAATTCTTGTAGAAGGTGAACCCATTGGACAAGTAATGTTTTTCGGACCTGGTGCTGGTGCTGGTGCCACAGCCTCCGCCGTATCATCAGATATTTTGAATCTTGTTTCTCATCTTATAAGTTTACCTGAATCAAAGCTGGATTCAAAATATAAAATTTCTCATTTAGATCCACTATTAGCTAGTTTTCATCAACAATATTGTCAGTTAGCTCCTAGTGAAGAACTTGTAACTAGATTTTATGCGCGTTTCCTGACAAAAGACCAGCCAGGAGTAATCGGTAAATTAGGTACTTGCTTCGGTAAATGTGGAGTCAGCTTGGAATCAGTTGTCCAAACTGGTTTTCAAGAAAAGTTAGCCGAAATTGTAGTCGTGACTCATGATGTTACTGAAGGTAATTTTCACAAAGCTTTAGATGAAATTCGCAACCTTGAAGCAGTTGATAGTATTCCTAGTTTGTTGCGAGTGCTTAATTAAGTTAGGAGTTAGGAATTAAAAATAATTTACCTCCTTTACACCGTTGCTAGCCCTATTCCCCATTCCCTATTCCCTATTCCTAAAAAAATAATAATTGTCTTGAAAAAACTAGTTAATAGGGATAGTCTATGGCTTAATTTTGTTAGATGCTATTTCTAATACCAACAAGGTAATTATCGCAATGACTAATAAGTCCCCATTTGAACCTCAGTCATCTTCAGACAATGACTTGGGATTTGACGATTTTATAGGTATATTTGTTGCCTTTTTAACTATCGGTACAATTCTTTTTTGGTCGTTTTCCCGAAAAGAGTCTAACTGGGACTTTGGCAATTTATTGTCAAAATCTCCCGTCGCTAACAATGCCCAATCTAATACAGATGATTTGACTAAGTTATTGTTACCTTCTCCCGAACCGAACAATACTCTTAAATCTCGTCAACCCGTAACTGAAACTCAACCAGCCCCAAATAATCCAATTTTATTAGAAAGAGAAACAGTCGATCGGTCAATACCGCCCTTTTTAGTAGCACCACCCGCAAGACAATTACCACCCGATTTAAATCAGGTAATACCCGGTATCCAATCTTCTAACGATACATCTAGTATTGTTGTACAAGCCGAAGCTACTAATACACCAACCCCAACACTAACACCTAGTGTTGAAGCCAGAGCGACAAAATTACCGACAATTCCGCCACCCATTGCTTTTACAGATGTACCTGCTGATTTCTGGGCCAATCGTTTCATCAACCAACTTTCATCACGAAAAGTTATCGAAGGCTATCCAGATTTCACCTATAGACCGCAACAGCCGGTAAACCGTGCCGAATTTGCTTCTATAGTCGGAAAAGCATTTCAAACTGACATTAGTAACAACCAAAAAGTATTTAAAGATATACCGTCCAAATTTTGGGCAGAACCAGCGATTAAACAAGCTGTCGGCACCAAATTCATGACTGGTTATCCCGATAACTCTTTTAAGCCAGGACAGAAGATTCCCCGAGTGCAAGTTATAGTATCCCTTGTTAGCGGACTTAACTTAAAAACTCCTGCTTCCCCAGATCGAGTTTTGAGCGTTTATAAAGATGCCGACCAAATTCCTCAATGGGCAAGGGAGAAAGTCGCAATTGCTACGGCAAACAATCTTGTTGTCAATCATCCAGACCCTAATTTATTTAACCCGAATCAAGAAGCCACCCGTGCGGAAGTGTCAGCAATGGTTCACCAAGCCTTAGTTAAAACAGGTAAATTGCCATCTATTAAATCAAATTATGTGGTAGGTCAGCAGTAATAACACTTAAATTAAAAGCGGACAAGTATTAATTATGATACTTGTTCGCTTTTGTGTATAGTTATTAAAAATGCTCTTTAGTATTAAGCTTTCAAATAGCTTATTACTTGTTTTTAAGCATCTTTGCCTACTACTTGTGATTTAAGTGTTGTTATTTCACTAGTTAGCTCATTGCGAGTAGAGGCTTTGAGCAGGTAACGGTAAATAAACCAGGCAGAATAGCCAATACCAATCAATTCAAAGCTCGGAGCTACTAAAGGAATATCATTCAATGCATCCAAGATAGCTAGCACCACTCTAACCGCGACTAATGCACCTAAAGCTATACCAACATAAATCAATGGCTGCTTATATTTATTGAAGAAGGTTCCCGCGTAATCTGGCAATGTTCCTAAAAAACCAGAAAGTTGCTCTCCGTATTTTAGCCATTGCTCTTGAGACTGCGTGGAAGGCTGTATTTTAGTTATAGTTCCAGTAGGATTGTTCATTTCTGGGACTTTTGCCTCTGAAGTTTTAGTTTCCACGATTTCTGGTTCTTGCATTGGGGCTTCCATGATGGTAGGACTTGTTTTGATTCTTCTAGGGACTGCTACAACTATTATGTTGTTTAGATGGGTAGGAATTTCCACTTTTTTGAGCAAAGTTAGAAAAGCGTAATTCCAGCCTCGTCTTTTAACCGCTGCATCAACTGCAAGGTTGAAAGTCAGCCTTTAGCAGTTATCAGCTAGAAGCGAGCAGGGCTAATTATTTCTAGCACTTTGGAGTTAGTTCTCAATTAAAGGAACTATAATTCCGCAGACACAATTGTATCCTGCACTTGCAAGTTGCTAATAATCATAAGAAAATTTCGGTAGTTTGGAAAGCCAGTCTTTTTAAAGCTGGGAGGAAAAACGCCGCGTGCGGTTAAAACCGCAGTGGCATTTTTCCGTTGGGTGATAGCCATTTAAGTACAGATTATGCAAAAATCTGCTTAATTTTTAATTTTTATCAAATTTTAGTATAGAGGTATTCTGAATTAAAAAATATATAAATTGTTATAGCTTATTAATCAAAGCAGTAATTCCCAATCATTAATAACTCCGACTTCTAAAAGAATTACGCTAGAAATCGGAGAATTATGAATTATTATTTTTTATCTGGTAGTCTCATAGCTAAGTCTACAAGCAAAATTAGTTACCTTAGCTATGATTTTCTACAATTTCATTACTTAACTACTTTGAGAAATCCCCAAGCTACCGAATCTAGTCCCAATCTGGAATATTTGCATCTTCCCCACCAACGCCAATTCCTGTATAAAATATTTCAGCATTGGTTATATTGATATCCTCCATTGATGCTTCGTACACGTTGGAATCGTAAATTCGAGCGCTGGTTAAGTCAGCATTATTCATATTCGCTTGCTTGAAATTGACATTTGTTAAGAAAGCTGAATCTAGTTTAGCGTCCTTTAAGTTTGCCCGAGTCAAGTCAGCACCTTCAAGATTCGCGTGTTCGAGGTTTGCTCCCTGAAGATTCGCACCTCTCAAATCGGCACCTATTAAATGCGAACCGCGTAGATTTGCTCCTGACAAGTCGCAAGCAACGCATTCACCAGTTTTAAGCAGCTTTTGTAAGTGCTGCGGATTTTCAGCTTTAATAGAGCTAGCGAAAAAGAGGGGAGCCACTAGAGTTAAAGCAGCCACAAGTTTCTTAATCATAAAATTTCCCCTTTTGCAATCAAATATCTTCCGTTCATTTCCTCACACCTATATTATCTCACTAATTCGCCGGAGTATAAGGATTAACGACAAAGCTTCACAGTGATAATCGTTTTCATCTCAAATAATAGGCGAGGTCATGATTTACTTTAATTAACATCATCAGGGTTTCTGGCTATTTCGGAATTGATAAAATCTTATTTTTATAATGTAAACTTTTGTCAGCATTAACGTATACTGAGTATATTTATAATCTTTTGTATAGTATTTTTACTTACTTAAAAGTTTAAAATTTAGAAATATAGAGAGAATACAGGAACTAGATTTAACAATATGTATCTTGTTTGTACCTATATTCTCCAAACGCTCTATGAAAAAAATTAAGTAGAGATAATTGGATGAAATTAATCGGTTAAAAACTCTCGCATATACTGATTTACTAACTGCGGCTGTTCTTGCTGTACCCAGTGGCTACAGTTGGGAATATATTTAATTTGGAAGTCTTTAACATAGGCTTCGGTACCGTAAGTTAATTCTTTCCCTAATGCGGTGTCTTCTTCTCCCCAAATCATCAAAGTTGGAACTTCGAGAATGCTCCAATTTTGATTGAACATTGTGGAACCTAAAAGATTCCGGTAATAATTGATCATTGCGCTTAAAGCTCCACGCTTAGCAGCAGCATCTTTATAAGCATCAATATCTTCTTTACTGAAAGCACTTTTATTAATTGCCATACCTTTAAAAGCATTTTCAATAAACTGATAGTCTTGGGATTGGAGAAATAATTCCGGAATTACAGGTAGTTGGAAAAAGAACATATACCAGCTACGCAGTAATTGCTGAGGAGTTCGTAAACCTTGAGAAAATTTTGCGAAATGGGGACAGTTCATAATAATTAGTCGCTCTACCATTTCTGGGTGAGCGTAAGCAAAATTCCAAGCAATTCCTCCTCCCCAATCGTGTCCTACCAGTACGCACTTTTCATATCCCAATCCGCGTATAATACCTTCGACATCTCTAACTAATTCACTCATCTTATAAGCAGACTGGGATGCAGGTTTTTCGCTATCGTTGTAACCTCGTAAATCTGGTGCAACTACTTTAAAATCTTTAGCAAATTCTGGAATTTGATGTCTCCACGAGTACCAAAATTCTGGGAACCCGTGAAGCATTAACATCAAAGGACCGCTTCCTTGGGTTACGTAGTGCAGGTTTACTCCGTTTGTGGTGATGCATTCGTGTTGCCAAGAATCTTCCATCGTATTTAGTTGAGATTATTTTGAGATTATCTGCTTATCTTACTGTGAGAGGGAGACAAAGGGATTGGTCAAAATAAAAGCAGGATGAAATTTTAGGTAAACCTTTTTTCAGAATTATTAGGACTGACGCAAAAATAACTTAATTAGGTCATTACAAGCGATCGCAACGCAATCCCATTAAACTCTGTGTTCGCGTAGCGTGTCCGATTAGACTTGTATCCGATTAGACTTATAAAGGAATATGGCAACTTACCGAAAGTGGAATGCTATGCAGGAAAATTGAACCAAGTATTTATGAACATCCTTGTTAACGCAATTGATGTTCTAAAGGATATATTGGGCTGTGAAGGACATATTGACTCTTAAAAATGCATTTCTACTCCTGGTAAGGGAATAGAGTAAATCATCGAAATTCCAATTAAACTTCAAAGCTTTTATCGTAAGCAATGGCTACAACCTCAGAAATTACAGACTGTTAATAAAGTATTAGTTTAATATATTTTAGATTATTCTTTTTACAAAACTCATTTTCCAGCTTTATCATACTTTAAACTTTTTCAAAATAAATCAACTTTGTTAATAAACATAAAAAACTGCTTCCGATTAATCTTAATTTTTACTTATAACATGAATGATTTTAATTAGAAAGATAAGTCCTGAAGATATCCAGCAGTTTTTTTTATGGCGAGATGCAGATATTTATATTCGTAATGTACTGCGAAGAGAGGTTATGGAACATGAAGAAGAAAAGCGCGTTATTTTCATAGCTTTAGCTAATTCAACTATTGTAGGAACCGTACAGCTTGTTCCTCAACATGAGGACATTGAATTGGCAGACGGAAACTCTACTGCTTACTTACAATCGCTCTTGGTTGATAAGAATTACAGAAGACAGGGAATCGGTTGTAGTCTTATTCAAGCAGTTGAATTGGAAGCAAAAAAACGTAGTTTTCAACGTTTAACTATTATGGTTGAGTTAGAAAACTCGGCAGCTTTAAAACTTTATCAAAAGATGGAGTTTTGCTTTTTTAAAAATTCAAATAATATGTGGCGAGGCACTCAATATTCTGTTAGTTGTTTAGAGAAAAGCTTAGTTTGAATAATATTCTTTCAATTATTGACAGCAAAAAACGCCTCCTGATCGCTCGGAAGGCGTTTTTATGATGTAGAGACGTAACACATTACGTCTCCTATATTTAA
>NZ_JAYGHM010000063.1:0-46236 GCF_034931125.1 Rivularia sp. UHCC 0363
TAACTCCTAACTCCTAACTCCTAACTCCTAACTCCTAACTCCTAACTCCTAACTCCTAACTCCTAACCTAATCTTCATACCAGCTAGAACGCCAAGCTGCTTCTGCGGTAGCTATAGTACGTTCTCGCTGTTTCTTTTGATACTCTCTTCCCAGCTTGCCTAATTGATTCAAAATATTGCGAATCTGCTTGCGTTCGTGAGAAAGTTTAACGTCAGCAAACTCAATTTCAACTAACCGCAGGTTTAGAGCCATGACTTGTGTTAAGTTTTCGGAGTTCAATTGTTTTTCTTCGCTTTCAATTCCTACCACCAAGCTCAGTAAATTGGGAGGTCCGGGCATGATTTCTGTAGATGCTTCCGCTGAGGCTGCTGCGGCTTCTAGAATGCTTTCTGGCAACTTTTGAGGTAAAATATTGATTTTTTGTAATAGACGATTACCATCACGAGACAAACTTTTCAATTCGTAAGCAATAGCTCTTTCTAAATTTTTTTGCCAAGCAGCTAATTCCATCGGATTAGAAGTATTAGGGCTAAACCAGTTTTTCCAATCTTTGCTGAGTGGGGGTTCTAGCGAGAACATGGGAGCAGAACGATTAGACGAAAAAGATGGTATTTTAGCATTTGGAGGAATTGAAGTATAGGTAGCATTTGCAGAAAAATTATTTGCCAGGTTGATCCGATCTTCCATTTCCAGTTCTCGGGCAATTTCTTCTAAATCTTCATCGTCTTCTATTTCCAGTTCTCGGGCAATTTCTTCTAAATCTTCATCATCTTCTATTTCTAATTCCTGGGCAATTTCTTGTAAATCTTGCTCCTCCAACTCCAACTTTTCTTCTATTTCTGCTTCTTCTAATTCATCATCAACTTCTTCTAATTCCGGATCGTTAATTAAAGCTTGCATATCTTTGGATGCAGATTTTGCTAAATTACGCATAGCTTGCTGTAATTTCTGGCGTTGATTTAAAGATAATTTGAGAAATTTTTCTGGATAACCCTGAGTACACAGATGATAGCTTGCTAAAATCAACTGTTGAGATACCGCTTGTCCCAAAACAGATAAATAACTCTCATAGGCATTTTTGAGTTGTTTTGCGATCGCCCCTATAGCTTTTTCTAGCTCGACAATATCCTGTTCTATTCGCTCGATTGGTCTTGCCATATCTGATTGTTTTCCATTTTATCTTAGTGGTACACAAGTACGCAATTATCCCTACGTAACCACTGCTAAGATTTGAATTAACACAAGAGTAAAAAGTAATTTCAGTTTAAGTTTTTTAATTTTTGAATTGCTCGCGTTCAAAATTCCTAAAGATGCAATTAATTTACCAATTACCAATTACTAATTACCAATTATTTACTTAATATATGAAAAACAGGTCAACCGAACCGAAGATTGACCTGTATAAAAACGAAACTACTCTCAACTGAATTATTTATTGCCCAATTGTGCGGCAACTTCATCAGCAAAGTTTTCTTCTTTTTTCTCAATACCTTCGCCAAGAATATAGCGGTCGAAGCGAGTAATAGAAATTTCTCCGCCGACTTTGGAACCCGTTTGTTTGACCAATTCTTCAATCGATGTACTTTGATCGCGGATGTAAGGCTGATCCAACAAAGTCATTTCTTGAAGACGCTTATCGATTCTTCCTTGAACAATCTTTTCTTTAATATTGTCAGGCTTTTTCGCTAAGTCATCGCGTCCCATTTCGATTTCTTTTTCTTTATCAGAAATTTCAGCGGGAATTTGATCTACACTGATGTACTCAACGTTTGGACAAGCAGCAACCTGCATGGCAACGTTTCTTGCTAAAGTTTGAAATTCTTCGTTACCAGTAGCAGCTTCCGAATCGGATTTGAGTTCAACTAATACACCAACTCTACCGCCAGTATGAATATAGCTGTCTACAACACCTTGGTTATCTCCGGATAAGGAGTAATTAACAAAACGTCGGACTTTGATATTTTCACCTAGAGTCGCGATTGTTTCAGCAATAAATTGCTCAACCGTTTTGTCCTTACTTTCTGTGTAGGGTTGAGCTAATAAAGACTCAACGCTATCAGCCGTCGCCGCTTGCTTAGCCAAGTTTTGCACTAAGGTTTTAAAAGCTTCATTGCGAGCAACAAAGTCAGTTTGACAGTTGACTTCTAATAATACGCCAACTTTACCATTAGGCTCAATATAGGTCTCAATTAAACCCTCAGCAGCAATGCGATCGCTTTTTTTAGTTGCGCCAGTAATGCCTTTTTGGCGTAACCATTCGGTACCTTTCTCAATGTCTCCATCGTTTTCTTTTAGCGCTTTTTTGCAGTCCATCATCCCAGCGCCAGTTTTCCGCCGTAACTCCTGGACTAATTTTGCAGATATTTCCGCCATATTGCCTCAATTTCTATACTGACAGTTCCAATCGCTCTCCGGGATTGAGTATTTCTATATTACTCGTGCCGTGGGATATTCAGAAAATTTTGATCTAATTATCTCAAACCTAAAGTATAAAAAAGCAGGAGGCAGTCTAAATAATCAACATTTGTATTACCGTTCGTGCCTTCCTGGTTTCTGAATTCATAAAATTGTTTAGACTTTAGTCTTCAGAGTCATCTTCATCACCACTATCATCGAAGGATTGATCGGTTGATTCCCCTTCGTCTTCGTAATCGTACTCTTCCTCGGAGCCTTCATAATCGTACTCTTCATCACCATCCAATTGACCGTGATGACCTTCATAAATAGCATCCGCTAATTTACCTACGATCAATTTGATCGAACGGATCGCGTCATCGTTAGCTGGAATGGGAATATCCACCACATCCGGGTCGCAATTTGTATCTAACATAGATACGATTGGCAATCCCAATTTCTGACATTCCTGAACTGCGTTATACTCCCGGCGTTGGTCTACAATTATGACCACATCGGGGATTTTCCGCATATTTTTGATCCCACCGAGGTATTTTTGCAGCTTTGATAATTCCCGACGCAGCATTGAGGCTTCTTTCTTCGGCAATAAATCCAGCGCACCGCTATCTTCACGACGCTCTAAATCTTTTAAACGGTCTACCCGTGTTTTAATAGTCGTCCAGTTGGTGAGCATTCCACCCAACCAGCGCTGGTTGATATAGTGCGCTCCACAACGACTTGCTTCTTGAGCAATGATTCCCGCAGCTTGTCTTTTAGTGCCAACAAACAGAAACTTCTTACCTTGTTCTGCATTAGTTCGCATATAAGAATACGCATCTTCCATCAACTGGGCTGTTTGCACCAAGTCGATGATATGCACTCCATTACGAGAAGTGTAGATATAAGGAGACATTTTCGGATTCCATCTGCGGGTTTGATGTCCGAAATGAACTCCTGACTCCATCATTTGAGCCAATGAAACAACAGCCATATTTTTTCTCCGATTCGGGTTAAACCTCCATCTAGTTGCATTTCCTGACTGGAAACACCCGAATTTCTAGATGTGCGAGATTAGAAAACTTTTCTAATTTACCACATAAAAATGCTGTGTTTGGGGGGGAAAACCGAATTTAAGCGTCAATTGTGTTTTTTCTGAAAGGTGAATAAAACTGAGTTAGAACTAATTGATTAATTATACTTAGATACATATGAATCTACCGCCATTGCCTACCAACGAAGATGATAGACTCCAAGCGCTCCTGCAATATCAAGTCCTAGATACAGAATCCGAGCAAGCATTCGATGACTTAACGGCGATCGCAGCACACATTTGTAATACCCCCATTTCTTTAATCAGTTTGGTAGATAAAGACCGGCAATGGTTTAAATCTAAGATTGGTTTAGGAGCAACACAAACACCTAGAGAATTAGCTTTTTGCGCTTATACCATACTTGACCCAGAACAAATGCTGATTGTACCTAACGCCCAAGAAGACGAAAGATTTGCAGATAACCCGTTGGTAACATCCGATCCTAATATTAGATTTTACGCTGGCTCACCTCTAGTAACACCCGATGGATTTGCGATCGGGACGCTATGTACTATCGACACCAAACCGCGAAATCTCAGCCCTGAAGAAATAGAGACGCTACAGGCTTTAAGCCGTCAAGTAATTAGTCAGTTAGAACTAAGAATTAACTTAGTTAAATTAAAGCAAAATATCACTAATCGCGAGCAAATAGAGATAGATCTACGCAGTACAAATAAACAACTAACTAATACTTTGAAGAAGCTAAAACAAACACAAGTTCAACTTATTCAAAGTGCCAAAATGTCGAGTTTGGGTGAAATGGTAGCTGGAATTGCCCACGAAATCAATAATCCGGTCAACTTCATTTATGCAAATCTTAGTTACGTTAATCAGTATGTTAATGACTTGCTTAACTTGCTATCTCTTTACGAGCAGCACTATCCCAATCCTCATCCCGAAATTAAAGATCAAATTGAAGCAGTAGACAAAGATTTTTTGATTGAAGATTTACCTAAAATATTATCTTCAATGGACATGGGAGCCGAGCGCATTCAAAATATTGTTTTGTCTTTACGTAATTTTTCTCGATTGGATGAGACTCAAAGAAAACCTGTTGATATTCATGAAGGTATAGATAATACATTACTAATTTTGCAGCATCGGTTAAATGCAACAGCCCAGCGCCCTGAGATCAAAATTATCAAAGAGTATGGCAAAATAACAAAAATAGAATGCTATGCCGCACAACTGAACCAAGTTTTTTTTAATATATTATCGAATGCAATTGATGCTTTAGAGGAAAAATTTAACAATCACTTAGAAAATAATCTCACCCAATCGCCGACAATTCTAATTCGTACTAATATTTTTGGTAACAATCATTTTGTAGTTAGAATTGCTGATAATGGAACGGGAATTGCAAAAGAAATTCAACCAAAAATATTCGACCCTTTCTTTACAACTAAACCAGTAGGCAAAGGTAAAGGTTTAGGACTCTCAATCGGCTATCAAGTTATAGTTAAAAAGCATAACGGTACCCTAAAATATAGAACTACAAATGGAAAATGCAGCGAGTTTGTCATTGAAATTCCAATTCAAAGTAATTAGATAATATTAGTTAAATAGGTTGACGTTGAAAATTGTACAGGAATGGCCGCAATTGTCACAAGACCGAGGGAACGGTGCGTGACACATAAACCTTATTATTGCGTTATAAATCAAGCGAAGTGTTACAGCACCCTACGACCAAAATATGCCAGTTGCGTAAGTCCTATGTAATTAAGACAAGGGAGTAGGCAATAGGGAGTAGGAGTAAGGCTTTTAATCAAATTTACATTTTGTTACATAGTTGAGTTTATTTGTGCCAACTTACTTCAAATACAGGACTTACGCAAAAATAACGTAATTTCGTCATTGCGATCGTAGGGAAGCAATCCTAAAGCCTTGTTTTCCGTCACGAATTACGAATTACGAATTATACTCACGACTGCGTAAGTCCTAAAACAGAAGGCAAAGCCTTGTTAAAATGCATTACAAAGTAGAACCTTGTAACGAGATTCTAACTATATTTTCTGTTCTTTTTTCGCTTCCACGTAAGCAGCGTAAACACCTTGGACGTTATACCAGTTCAAGAAAATTCGAGCTAATTCCAAAGCTAATTGCGGTTTACCCGATTTAATTAACTGTCGCAATAAGGGAGCCATCGTCCGTTCATTTACGGCACCATTCAGCGAAAGCACACCCCAAAGTAAACGGTGTATCCAGGTCATTTGAATCATCATTCGCACATTCCAAGTGGGATGTTTTTGATAAAATAAAACTCCCATTCGTCCCCGTTGAATTTCCTTATCAATCAAATTAGGAATCTGCTCTAAATTGAAAGCAGGATGCCAATGATAACCCACAGCTTCGGGACATTTAATCAACTTTAAGCCTAAATTTTTCAGCCGCACGCCTAATTCTAGATCTTCCCAACCATAAAGTTGAAAACCAGTATCGAAAAGTCCAGCTTCCTCTAACCAATGTTTGGCGATCGCGACGTTTCCCGTAGCAAAAAAAGCAGCGGAATAATCGGTTAATTTATATGGTTCGGAAGTTGGATTCTCGAAGTTCGCAGTATTAATTACCGCACCATAAGTAAAAAACTTGTCATTGCCAAACTTTTCCTTTGCCTCAGTCAGCGCATCTGCATGAGCTTGCAGAAAAGCTTCCGTAACAACTAAATCGCTATCAATAAAAATAATTGTATCGCCTTTCGCTTTTTCTACACCCAAATTCCGCGCCGCAGCTGGTCCCATGTGTTCTTGCTCGAAGGTTCGGACGTGGGGAAATTCATCTTTATGTGTTTCCAACCACTCTAAAGTCCCATCGTTAGAACCGTCATCAACCAAGACAATTTCGTAATCCGATACTATACTAGACGCACTCAAAACTTGTAGCTCTAAAGCTTTGAGGCACTTCTCTAAAATCGGCTTGCGATTGTAAGTCGGAATCACAACACTAAAAAACACAGTCTCACCCCCAACACTATTCCCTTCAGCATAGGACAGCTATAAATCTTATGCTGTTCCTTGCCTTACTGTGGTTACGGAAATTGTGTAGAAATACATAACTATATATAAAATATTTTATACCTTTATTTACGTATTATTCCCAGTTTGTAAACTGGGAAATTCTATTCTTATGGCTTCAAAGTTACCTTGTGACCCTTTCGACGTAAGATCAAACCAGTTCCAACGATTCCCGTCAATAAACCAAAAGCATTAGTTGATTCTGGAACTTGTCTGGGTGTTTGCACGGTGAATTTTAATGTCGCGACACCTGGAGCGGGAGCATTTTGATCTAACGGAAGTTTATCGTTCTGCTCAAAAGTTATTTTACCGTTAGCGTTCTCAAATATTCCCGTTCCTCCAGTGATGGTTATGGTACCTCCACCGCTGACTCTACCTGGAAAGTCTGGAGAACCTGGAGGAAAGAAGTTAATTGTAGCCATATCATCAGCTTTACCAAATAACTTATTAGCACTGTTCCCGAAATATATATCAGAATTTTCTTCTGAGTTAGGTATTCCTAATCCAACACGCTTATCTATCACAGATTGCGGTGGATTTTCTAAACCTAAGACATTGGGATTTGCGTTGAATTTAAATTGTTGAGTTACTGGTACTTTATTCCCATCCTTATCGGTAATAGATTCCTCCGATACTAATTTACCGAAAGTATTACTTTCAAAATTAGTTAATCCGAAAACAGTATTATCTTTAGACGTACCTGAAATATTAGCAGTAAAAAACCCCGATTGTTCTTCAATTGGCATCAATGTAAATAGCGTATTGTATGTAATCTCGAATTCTTTATTTACACTTGTTTGTGCTTTTGCGCTTTGTACATTTAACCCGAAAGCCACGCAAGTCAAAGCTACGGGAATCAACCATTTAATTTGCGATTTCATAATGATAGATACCTAGATTAATAAGATAACCAATTTTGCTTATATATACGTTTTAGGGAAATATTATATTTAATATATCTTCATAGTAGAATGATTTTGAATGAAGAGAATCAAATTCCTAAACTTTGATAAAATTTAGCTAAAAATACTTCAATCAAGCATTAAAAAATTAGTACTTTGAGTTATCGATTTACGAACAAATTGCTTGCAAAAAATATTGAGAAAGTCGCTTGTTTTACCTTTTATACTTCTATGTCAGTTCATCAATAGCTGCGTTTTTTCAGAATATTTTACTAAAAAGCACATTAAAAACATCGCTTTTGCCTTGATTCCTTATACCCTGCATCGAACGGTATTAATAACCACAATCTAAAAACTAACAGTTAGGAAGTTAGATTATATTTACTTGTTCTTTTAGGTAAACAT
This sequence comes from Rivularia sp. UHCC 0363, assembly GCF_034931125.1. Taxonomy (NCBI): domain Bacteria; kingdom Bacillati; phylum Cyanobacteriota; class Cyanophyceae; order Nostocales; family Rivulariaceae; genus Rivularia; species Rivularia sp. UHCC 0363. The sequence goes on from NZ_JAYGHM010000063.1 coordinate 7,805, forward strand.
AGAAAATTGGTTTAATACGCATTGATGAAATTACATCAACTGTTATCGATGCAAGCTTAAAGCAAGTTTAATTATTATCGCTTCAAAGTAGTTTTACGACGCTTCTGACGTAGAAACAAACTAGCCCCTAATGCTCCCGTAATCAGCCCAACAGTGGTTGTTGGCTCTGGAATTTGATGGGGAACTTGGAAAGAACCGCTAATAATAGCTTCACCTAAAATAGGAGCAGTTGGATTTGGATCGAAATTGCCGTTTTCCGTAAAAGCCAAGCTGCCACTAGCACCAGTAAATCTACCAGCCCCACCCGTGATATTTATAGAACCTTCACCCGATACCTTGAAGGTTTGAAAATCAAATAAAGCTGTAATTTTACTAAATCCAAACAGCTTATCATCACCACTACCAAAGAATTCGTCTGTAAGCAAAGGAAAAACTGCTGGATCTAAACCTAAATCTGTTGGATCTGCACTAAACGTGCCTACACCAGTCCCAGGGTCTATACGACTATAGTTTTCGCTCATAAAGTTAGTTAAACCGTAAGGAGCATTACTGTTTGTACCTGAAACAGACGCTTTTACAACATCTGAATTATCAATAGGTGTAACAGTTACTTCTGTGTCATAAACGGTATTAAATGGAAATGTCGTATTTGCGGCAGCCCTTTGTATATTCGACCCGATACTAAAGGAAGCTAAAGCTACTGGAATCAACCATCTAATCTGGGAAGTTATCATAAACTAAGCCTTTATACCTAAGTAATGAATGTTACGTTAACAAATCAGCAAGTTTCACTTGTCTATAATTATCAGCCAAAATACTGAGGATAAATATAAAAATCACGTATTTTTTGCTTAAAATTTAGTACAGCAAATTATTTTATTTTCATATAGCTTATGTAAAAATACTTATATTTTATTTGATCGGTACTCCGCCATATAAGTTATGGGGGGGTCGGAGTAGTGCGAGCGTCCCGCTCGCTCGTTGCTTTTAGCTCGCTGGTTGTAACGAGCGTTCACGAAGTGTGCGCTTCCCTGCGGGAACACCTTGCGGTGAACGCGCACACTACCCTTCGGGCAAACTTCGTTAACGTGAATCTGCGCTTACGCACACGCACTACGAATATATTACTCATCAAAATTAATGTGGTAGACTACTAGTTTCTTCAAAGTCAACGACAAAATTTCTCGCTCAAAATCAAAAAGTCCTTGATTTTACATTTGATATCCTGTCAAATCATTAACCCTTCATTTATGCTGAAGACTTTAGTTACACCAATACTTAAGCAGGTATGTATACAGTCTGTAAGAAATACTTAATTAGTAGAAATACTGAGGAGAATATACCTAAATTAATTGGATAATAAACAATCGTCGTTTTGCAGCATCAGAAAATAATCAATGGGTCGCGCTAAAAAGGTTGTCTTAGCATATTCCGGTGGAGTAGATACATCAGTATGTATCCCCTACCTCAAACAAGAGTGGGGAGTAGAAGAAGTAATTACCCTCGCAGCAGATTTAGGTCAAGGTGAAGAATTAGAACCAATCCGTGAAAAAGCTCTCAAGTCCGGTGCAAGTGAATCGCTAGTAGTGGATGTCCGTGAAAGCTTTATTAAAGATTATGCATGGTTAGCCATTCAAGCTAACGCTATCTACGAGAATCGTTACCCCCTAGCAACTGCTCTTGCACGTCCGTTAATTGCCAAAGCATTGGTAGAAGCAGCCCATAAATATGAAGCGGATGCGATCGCGCACGGTTGTACTGGTAAAGGTAACGACCAAGTTCGTTTTGACGTAGCCGTTACAGCGATGAATCCCCATCTTAAAATACTCGCACCAGCAAGGGAATGGGGGATGAGTAGGGAAGAAACTATTGCTTATGGGGAACGTTTTGGTATTCCTTCACCAGTGAAAAAATCTTCCCCTTACAGTATTGACAAAAATATGCTCGGTAGGAGTATTGAAGCTGGTTTATTAGAAGACCCATCCTACGAACCCCCTGAAGAAATCTACGAAATGACAAAGGCGATCGCGAATACTCCGGATGAGCCAGAGTACATCGAAATCGGTTTTGTTAAAGGTATTCCCACGACTTTCAACGGTGAATCCAAAAACCCACTTGAAATGATTTCCCTACTCAACCAATCGGTAGGAAATCACGGTGTAGGACGCATCGACATGATCGAAAACCGTTTGGTAGGCATTAAATCGCGGGAAATTTACGAATCTCCGGCAATGGTGGCACTAATTCAAGCCCATCGCGACCTAGAAAGTTTAACTTTGACAGCGGATGTCAGCCACTACAAGCGGGGTATTGAAGAAACTTACAGCCAATTAATTTACAACGGTTTGTGGTTTAGTCCGCTCAAAGCAGCACTTGATGCTTTTATTCAAAAGACACAAGAGCGAGTTTCCGGAACAGTGCGGATGAAACTTTTCAAAGGTAACGCGATCGTTGTTGGTCGTCGTTCGGAAAGTTCCCTTTACAATCCTGAATTAGCAACCTACGGGGCTGACGATCAATTCGACCACAAAGCTGCCGAAGGCTTTATTTACATTTGGGGATTACCTACTCGCATTTGGTCGCAGCAGAAATAATAGGGAATAGGGAGTTGGGAGTTAGGAGTTAGGAGTTAGGAGTTAGGAGTTAGGAGTTAGAAATTAGTACCACCGGACTTATTAATCAGTGTCATCAGTGTCACCAGTGTCATCAGTGTCATCCATTTAATCTGTGTTCGGAGTTAGAAATTAGTACCACCGGACTTATTAATCAGTGTCATCAGTGTCATCCATTTAATCTGTGTTCGGAGTAGGAAGTAGAGGAAGAGGAAGGAAATGTTGACGCAAATAATCATACTTAGTTATTCCCAATTCCCAATTCCCAATTCCCTACAAAAATTCATTCCTCACTAGTTATCTCCTTAACCTGACGCGACTCTAGCCACAAAGGTACAGCGATCAAAGCAACAAGAATCAACAATGCCAAAATAGCAAATTGACCTACCCACTTTACCAACTGTTCTAAAGGGACTGCTTTACCAGCGAAGAAAGCCAAGGAAACCATCGTCCCAGCCCAAGCACCAGCACCCAAAAAGTTGTACAGCATAAATTTTGCAAAAGGCATTTCGGCGATACCAGCTAATGGTGACGCAAAAATTCGCAGTAAAGCGAAAAATCTGCCAAAGAATACGGCTTTAGCAGCATTTTCGCTAAATTTTTCTTTTATACCCAAAACTTTAACTTCAGAAATTCTTAATAAACTTGCGAGACGCATTAGCAACGGCCAACCACCAATGCGACCGATCCAGTAGCCACAAGTGCCGCCAATCGCAGCACCTGCGGCTGCATCTCCCAAAACTAACCAGTAATTAAGTTCATTATTCCCAGCCAAAAAACCGCCCACCAAAGTTACTGTTTCACCAGGAAGCGGAATGCCTAAATTTTCTAATAAAATACCTACAAAAATTGCCCAATAACCGTATTGATGAGCAATTTCCTGAATATTCTCCAATGATATGAAATCGAGAGACATCCAGCCTTACCATATTTATATAATTTTACATTTCTATATCTTGACTCTTTTCAAGATAATGTGTCAACGAAGTTGCAGTTTATTTTGGTAACGCATTCCTCACGCATAGAATGCGGGGGCTTTTAGTAGTCCTGTCCACCAACGGTGTCAAAGATGTTCACCTCCAATCACATTAGCTTCCGAGCCTAATCGGTGCGGTTACGACTAAAAGAGAGTGTACTGTATTTATCTTTTAGACAGTAGCTGCAATACGCATAGTTTATTATACTTAGTTTCATGCGTGAATATAATTAATTAGTTAAGATAAAATATTTGATAGTTGTTTATTAAGTTAGGAATTTGAAGAGTTATAATTTTTCTTCGTTCAACTTAAATGTATTTAATAATACTTGCTAACTGTATATTGCTTTACCACAACCTTACACTTCTTAGTATTGATAGCAATAATTTCACATAAAATTCATAAAACTACGAGAAAATTATAAAAATTTTGTAAAAGAAGCAGTTGTTACGGAAAAAGCAAATCCCTTATGCATATACTGAGAGTTGTTTGGAAAAATTATACGACATAAATACTGATTAAATTTATCTCAACGCACTGCCCAAAACCCGATCTAATATGTATGTAAAGACGGTAGGCTTCTAGTTGAGAAAACAGTATTTGTGTCTGTTTTTGTTTTTTCTTCAGTACTTCAATTACTTAGTTAAATTTATGACTTTCACATTAGAACGTCAAGTTATTGTATTCAAGCCCGAAGGACGTATGGATTTACAAGGTGGAAATACCTTGAGTGAAAAGATAGATCGGGTTGTACCTCACCCAGAGCAATTCTGGGTTATAAATTTACAACTAGTAGATTTTATGGACAGTTCTGGTTTAGTTAGCTTAGTTAGAGGACTTAAAATAGCGCGTCAATCCAATTGTCGTCTAGTTCTTTGCAATGTTACGGCACCAGTTCGCTTGGTTTTGGAACTTACCCATCTAGATTCTGTGTTTGAAATTTTTAATACTTACGAAGACGTTTTGAGCATCATATAAAAACAAAAATTTAGCTGTAGCGAGCTAAATGATTGTTAACCCGATCTCAAAATGCCGAGATTTAATTTTAGTCCCGGTAAGTAATCAAACTCAAGCTTTAAGGCTATTGTTAGTCAATATATCGATATCAACCGTTGTGCTAATTCACTTTTTATATAGACAAACTTCACTCAGCAATTAGCTAGGAGTGATGTTGAGTTGATGGAATTTTCTTCAACTTTTTGCACAAAAGCAACAGAAGAATTTATCAGTGGGTAAAATTGGTAATTATTCGTTTTTTTATCGTTTTACCCAAGTAATTCTTCGTTTTCCCATGTCAATTTTACTGTTTTTACAATTTTAGAATCTAATATTTATTTTTGTATAAGTGTTTTTTTAACTAAAACAAATTTGAATTCTAAACAAATTACCTAATATAAACCACTCAATTATCCCGTAGCTTTTTAAAATCAACCAGTAAGCTACAGGTACATATAAGACTAAAAAGTAATCTTAATAATTAATATTTTGAATTAAACATTTGGTACGGTAGAAATACTACCTGGAGGATTTGAGCGAGGAAATGAAGGCAAATCAATACCGCTGTGAGAAGCCGTGCGAGATTTAAGTGCTAAACGGTAGCTTACACTTTGCAATTCTGCCTGCAACTGACGGTTTTCCTGCTGTAGCACCGCTAACTTATCTCTAACCGGAGCCATCCGTTCCTCGAACTTATGACGATAGATTAAAGGTAATTCCTGCACCACCTGCTCTAACATCCGACTACGATCCGTTAATTCTTGAACCGATTGACGTAATTGATAAATTTCGCTGTCGCGAGTACTAATTTGCTCTTGGTAAAAATTGACCTGTTCTTCTACTGCTTGCAGTTGTTCTCGTAAAGCATTTAGCTCAACAGAATGACGTTCGGAAACTTCTGGCTGGGGCATAAAATCGGTATTACCCTTGACCAGTCGGAATAGCTCTTGAGACAACTGCTGCACTAATTGGTCTCGAAGCTGTAACTCTTGACGCAATTTTGATACTTCAGTAGAGAGAGCTTGGATGGTGGAGTTATCTGTTTGGCTCACAGTGTCTTATAGTTTACTTGATAAATCTTTTCCACGCTTAGAGCAATAAGTATATCGATCGCTTAAAGGTAAGTATCTGTTAATTTAACATCCTCAGCCGTAATGGCAAGGGAAAAGGAATATATTTTTTTACTTTTATTAAAGATTAAATTTTGGATGTAGCGAATTGGGATAGTTTTAACTAAAATCCCAAAATACTGATTACCAAAACTTAATCTTATTTGACGTTCGATCCTAGAAGATAATTATCTTTCTTGAGCGATCGCTGCGATCGAGACTTCCTCTACGGCTGTCTCCTCTTCTGATGTTGGGTGCTTTTGTTTAATAGTCAAATAGCGAATTACCTCTTCGCTTAAGCGCATCGCACGCTCCATAGGAGCAATTGCATCACCCTTGCCAGTGTAATTCATTTGGACGTAGACACCATCCCGATGTCTATTAATCTCATAAGCTAAACGACGTTTACCACGATTTTGGATTTCGAGATTTTCAGCCCCATTCTCTTTGAGTAAGTTCTCGTACTTAGAAATATTTTGCTCTACCTGCTCGTCTATCAAGTCTGGTCGCAAAATATACATCGTTTCGTAGTATGTAGCCATTTATTTTAATCTCCTTTTGGACATTTGGCTGCCAATTTCAAAGAAAGCCGCTAAGTAATATAAATTACAATACTCAAGCAAACAAACATTTTGAGCAGCAAGGAATTATAATCTTACCAGTTTTTGATTTTAATTGACGACCCTTTAAAAATCTACTTTGTGTGTGTAGTTAATTAAACCGTTCTTGTGACATGAGACTAATTCCCAAAAATCCGAGCCAGCTTATGTTTACTCAAACAAGTGTCAATCAATTTTTAGGCAGGAATAAATTCCTTTTTTTAATTGCCGATCGCAAAATATTAAGCATAGTTTGGGCATAACTTATAGTATTGGTTTACAAACTCTAAAAATGTCAACCTATACCAATTGAACAATCTGTAAACAACGTGAAAAAAGATATTGAAAAGGAAGTAATTAAGCTTATGGCACAGCGTTATGTGCGAGTTCAAAATACTGAAGGTATAATCTACTATGGTTTGCTACAACTCGACCTCAATGTCCAATTACTCGATGCTCCACCTTGGTTACAGGGTCAGCCAACCGATTTAAAATTAGCACCAGATAGCTACCAAATTTTAGCTCCTTGCTCTCCTTCTAAAATTGTCGCGGTAGGTAAGAATTACGCAGATCATGCTGCTGAAATGGGTACAAAAGTACCAGAGGAGCCGCTGATTTTTTTAAAACCCCCTACTTGTATTATTCCTTCAGAAACTGAAATTCAGTATCCAAAAGTTACGCAACGGGTAGATTATGAAGGAGAACTAGCGTTAGTTATTGGGGAATTAGCGACTAAATGCACTCCTCAAACAGCCCAAACTAAAATTTGGGGTTATACCATTGCGAATGATGTAACAGCAAGAGATTTACAAAAGTCCGATGGACAATGGACTCGTGCTAAAGGTTTCGATACTTTTTGTCCTTTAGGTCCGTGGATTGTCAGAGAATTAAGTCCCGGTGCTAGATTGCAAACTTTTTTGAATGACGATTTAACTCCCGTTCAATCTGCTTGTATCGACCAAATGGTGTTTTCACCTGAGATTATAGTTGCTTATATAACTCAGGTGATGACGTTATTGCCGGGAGACATAATACTTACAGGTACACCTTTGGGAGTTGGCCCACTACATTTTGGCGATCGCGTTCGTGTAGAAATCGAAGGTATTGGTCGTTTAGAAAATACTGTAGTAGCTAGTAAATAAAAGTTTAGTCAAATAGTTCGTCTTCAAAGCTACTTATCTAACGTACCTGCATATGAACTGCATCACTAATTGCGGGAATTTCTGCGTAACGACCCATAACTGTTTGAGCAACACAATACACAACAGACGCAATCAAGCCAATAAAAATCGTATTGGCTAAAGTTTCAATCGCAAAGTTAGAACCAGGAACTGGACTTAAAAGACTAATCAGAAGACCGCATAAAGATAGCACGATGCTTAAAAGAATAGCCTGCATCGTATTAAAGCGGATAAAATGATTTATTTTCTCATTTCGCACTACCAACATGAATAAAGCGAAGAAAATAATCAGCCCCGCAAAAGGTATGCTCCGATAAATCCCTATTACAGGTAAAATTGGCAGGAGAATCACGCCCAAAGCCGGAAACTGATTTAACAAGAATTGACCGAACCCTATGCCTTCAACTAAGGGAAGCAAATAAGGCAAGCAAGCAAAAATTCTATCTTTAACATTTGTAGACCCGCGCCAAGCCATGCTGCGTTCTCCTATACTTAATTTAACTGACCAAATTTAACTGACCGTATGAACCTAGAATAACGCAGTCACTTGGTTTTTCGTTTGATTTTTATTTAGATTGGATTATTTTATATTGGCAATGCGAAAGCCCATGATGCACTCATACCAATCCGGCTGTTGCTCAGTAATTTTACTAGTAGCTCGTCCACAACATAATTTACCTCCATACCAACGAGGTTGACCGCTTTCGTCGGCAAGTACGCAAGATTGGCAAACTTTTTTTGGGGCAATAATTTGCTCTTTGATTACAATTACTAACATTTTACCACCCGTTTAAATGAGTATTAATTATTCCATATCTATAATTTTATATATACGTGAATCGCCTTAACGTTACCCGCGTTGAGTAAGCAAGCTGAATTTTCATCTGCTCTAAAAGAAGCAGGCTTATCGCTCAGTTATATATATTGAGTGTATTCTATTAGATTTGATTTAATTTTATACGTTGAAAATATAAATATTGAAAATTTTTCGTAAAAAGTAATACATTAAAATTTTTGTAAACTTAAAGACTCTCATCAAACCTTTATCTTGCGTCTAATAATAAATAAATAGTATTAACTTGGAATTGATAAGTAAATCGGCACAAATAAAACCAACTATGTAACGGTTGGGTAAACTGGTATCAAAGCCTTGTCCCTACTTCCCCCAACCCTACTCCCTACTCCTTACTCCCTTTTCATAACTGTGATTTTTAACGCTGACCTATTTAGTTATTTCATGATTTGTAATTTTGTATCTTAATAGTTAAGAGACCAATGACCTTTCTTAATTGTTAACAGAAAAAGATATAAAATCAAATTCTGTGCGTTGTTCGCATAACCTCTCCTATAAGAGAAAGCAATCGTGTAAACTTTCACAGGATATATAGCTCAAGTGACCAAAACTAATTCAGATTTTCTTGCTTCATCCGACCCGATAGTGGCAGAGTTGATTGATAAAGAACTAAAGCGTCAACAAGACCATCTGGAATTGATTGCTTCAGAAAACTTTACTTCTGCCGCCGTACTGGCTGCTCAAGGTTCCGTACTGACGAATAAATACGCTGAAGGATTGCCAGGTAAGCGTTATTATGGCGGTTGTGAAGTAATCGACCGGATCGAACAAATAGCGATCGACCGTGCTAAACAGCTATTTGGTGCTGCTCATGCCAACGTCCAACCTCATTCTGGAGCGCAAGCTAATTTTGCGGTATTCCTAACGCTACTGGAACCGGGTGACAAAATTATGGGGATGGATTTGTCTCACGGAGGACACCTAACCCACGGTTCGCCGGTAAATGTTTCCGGTAAGTGGTTTGAGGTTTGTCATTACGGTGTTAGTCAAGAAACAGAACAGTTAGATTACGAACAAATCCGCGAGCTGGCGCTAAGGGAGCGTCCCAAGCTCTTGATTTGTGGATATTCAGCTTATCCGCGCGTGATTGATTTTGAAAAGTTCCGCAGTATTGCTGACGAAATTGGTGCTTATTTGCTAGCGGACATTGCTCATATTGCTGGTTTAGTGGCTTCCGGGCTTCATCCCAACCCGATTCCTTATTGCGACGTAGTGACCACAACTACCCACAAAACTTTACGGGGTCCAAGGGGTGGTTTAATCTTGACTCGCGATGCTGACATGGGTAAAAAGTTTGATAAATCAGTTTTTCCCGGTACCCAAGGAGGACCTTTAGAACACGTTATTGCTGGTAAAGCGGTAGCGTTCGGGGAAGCACTCAAGCCAGAATTTAAAGATTATTCGGCTGCTGTAATTGAAAACGCCCGCGCTTTGGCGAATCAGTTACAAAGTAGAGATTTAAAAATTGTCTCCAACGGTACAGAAAACCATCTTATGCTCGTAGATTTACGGTGCATTGGCATGACGGGTAAGAAAGCAGACCAATTGGTTAGCGGTGTAAATATCACTGCCAACAAAAATACAGTTCCTTTTGACCCAGAATCACCCTTTGTAACCAGCGGTTTAAGATTGGGTTCTCCAGCAATGACAACGCGGGGCATGGGAGTAACAGAATTTACCGAAATTGGTAATATCATTGCCGACCGTTTGCTAAATCCCGATTCCGAAGCGGTTGCTGGAGATTGTCTGCGACGAGTGGCTACTTTATGTGAGAATTTCCCTTTATATCAACATCTGGGGCTTCCCGTACCGGCTTTGGCATAAATGGTAAATAGCTTGATTTTGAGGAATTTCCACAAATAATTAATTGGAATTTTCCATGAATACCCGATCCTTTCATAGGATTCAAATAAACCCCTTTTTTAGGGGTTTTTTTATGGCTGTAAAACTACATACTCAAGACTTAAAACCAAACTTACAAATATACACAGTGGAATTGCTGAGTTAAAAGCCTAAAGATAATTAATATTATTAACTTATTATTACGAATCTTTATTAAAGATTAAGACTTTACAGATTGCTTTAAGAACTCTTTACCAGCTTTTTAATAAAAAACGCGATAAATACAAAGAAACAATAAATATTTAATAGTTTGGTAGCATTATTCACTTTAAAATACTAGGATTACGGTATATTTTTTTTGTTTACAGACAAAAAAACTAAGGTAATTTACTGATAAATCGAGTATTTTACGAAAGTGCTGTAAAACTGTCTTAAAACAAGGATGATCGCGCAAGGACAAATAAATCACTTGTACTCGATATTACTTCTTATTCTTAAGTTAACTTTTGCCGTAAACGTGCAATAAAAACGATCGCAGGCAAAAATATGGCAAAACGATGCGAAGTCAATTGCAAAATGTAACGGAATGCAAAGTATAATGAAAACTACGAAATGCAGAAAAATATTAAATTAAAGTTTGGTAAATGCGAGTAGCTATCGCCGGAGCAGGCTTGGCAGGGCTTTCCTGTGCCAAATATCTAGTTGATCGAGGACATACTCCCGTAGTCTTGGAAAGCCGAGACGTACTGGGGGGCTTAGTCGCAGCATGGAAAGATTCTGACGGCGACTGGTATGAAACTGGGCTGCACGTATTTTTTGGGGCTTATCCCAATATGTTGCAATTACTTAAAGAACTCGGTATTGAAGACCGTTTGCAGTGGAAAAAACACACAATGATCTTCAACCAGCCGGAAAAACCAGGCACTTACAGTCGCTTTGACTTTCCGAATTTGCCAGCACCGTTAAATGGGATTGTGGCAATTCTGCGAAATAACGATATGTTGACCTGGAGCGAAAAAATTGAGTTAGCTAAAGGATTAGTTCCAGCTATGTTGCGGGGTCAGAAATATGTTGACTCCACAGATAACTATACTTTCTCTGAATGGCTCAAGCTTCAAGGAGTAGGTGAGGAAGTACAGCAAGATATTTTTATTGCTGCTTCTAAATCATTAAATTTTATTAATCCTGACGAAATATCAGCTGTCGTGCTGTTGACCGCTCTCAATCGCTTTCTTAAGCAAAAAGACGGCTCAATGATGGCTTTTTTGGATGGTTCTCCCACCGAGCGTCTTTGTCAACCGCTGGTAGATTATATCGAAGCTGCTGGTGGGGAAGTAAAGGTAAATGCGCCTTTGAAAGAAATTTTGCTCAATCCAGATGGTAGTGTCAAAGGATTTTTGATGCGCGGTTTACATGGAGCATCCGACTATATCGAAACCGCCGATGCTTATGTTTCGGCAATGCCGGTTGATGTGATTAAAGTCATGCTACCAGAGCCTTGGAAGGATATAGAATGCTTCCAAAAGCTGGATGGATTAGAAGGCGTGCCGGTAATTAATATACAGTTGTGGTTTGACCGTAAACTTACAGATATAGACCAATTATTATTTTCGCGATCGCCACTTTTGAGCGTTTATGCCGACATGAGCAACACTTGTCGCGAATATAGTGACCCAAACCGTTCTATGCTGGAATTAGTTCTTGCACCAGCAGACGATTGGATTAATAAATCTGATGCGGAAATATTGCAAGTAACTCTTGCCGAACTGTCTAAACTGTTTCCTCAGCACTTCGGCTCGTCCGAGGAGGAAGCCAAGTTACTGAAACATCATGTGGTGAAAACACCGCGCTCAGTTTACAGATCGACTCCCGGTCGTCAGGAGTACCGTCCAGAGCAAGCTACTCCCATCTCAAACTTTTTCTTGAGTGGAAGCTATACCATGCAACCGTTTTTAGGAAGTATGGAAGGAGCAGTACTTTCTGGTAAACTAACAGCGCTCGGTGTGAATAAATCATTTTCAGTAAAGAGTTCTTCCAGCGCGCAAATGCCTTCCATCCAGCCTGCAACGAATGCTGCAACTGCCTGATTCCCCCCCATGCATGAAAACGTCGGTCTCTGTGGATGAGTCCTACCAAATTTGTCAGCAAATCACAGCAAAGCATTCCAAAACTTTTTATTTGGGTACTTTGTTGATGAGTCCGGAAAAGCGACGTGCAATTTGGGCAATTTACGCCTGGTGTCGTCGTACTGACGAATTGGTAGACGGTCCTGCTGCTGCTATGACTACTCCCGAAACTTTAGATTTATGGGAAAAGCAGCTCGAATTAATTTTTGCTCAACATCCCCAAGAAAATGTTGATTTAGCTCTTGCGGATACTGTTTTGCGTTACGACATGGATATTCAGCCCTTTCGGGATATGATTTCCGGTCAGCGCATGGATTTGTACCGCGATCGCTATAAAACTTTCGATGATTTATATCTTTACTGTTACCGCGTAGCCGGTACTGTAGGTTTGATGTCAACAATGGTGATGGGAATCGACTCCGAGCAAAATACCGCTCCTTGGAACCGTCATAAACAGCCGTATATTCCGACTAATGAAGCAGTCAATTTGGGAATAGCTTGTCAACTAACCAATATTCTTCGCGATGTTGGTGAAGATGCCCAACGAGGGCGAATTTATATTCCCATTGAAGATTTGGCGCGTTTTAACTACACCGAGAATGATTTATTTAAAGGTGTAGTAGATGACCGATGGCATTCCTTAATGAAATGCCAAATTCAACGAGCGCGTCAATTTTACACCCAAGCAGAAACAGGAATTAGTTACCTACATCCAGACGCTCGTTTGCCAGTGTGGGCAGCTTTAATCCACTACAGTCGCATTTTGAGCGTTATTGAGCGTAATAACTATGACGTATTTAATCAACGCGCCTACGTACCGCAGTGGAAAAAAATCGGAACTATACCTTTTGCTTGGTTGCGATCGCAAATAACTTAGGTATAAAGAACATCGCCGCACTGGGATATTAAGTTTATCCTAGTGTGTATACAATTTTTTTAATTTAAATGTTGACTTGTTCTTTGTCATCTGCTAAGATTCATATTTGTTAGACCGGGAGAGATGGCTGAGTGGTCGAAAGCGGCAGATTGCTAATCTGTTGTACGATTAAGGTCGTACCGAGGGTTCGAATCCCTCTCTCTCCGTTATTAATTCAAATTGGTTTACTCAATAAATACAGCTAATGGTGCGTTTGAACTTTCCTTTGAACGCACCATTAGTTTTATTGTTAGGTTATGGCTATTAACTAGCTTCTATAAGCCACTAAAGTTATAACCGACTCCCACGGAAAGACCAACGTCAGTTTGGTCAAAAAATGCTGCATTAACAGCCGCTGTCGCAGTGAATTTGTCTGATAGCGGTACGTCCACACCACCAGAAATCAAAAACGATAGCTGTGAATTATTGCCAGTTGCTAAAGCTAATCCGGCTCCAACATAAGGAGCAAAAGGCAATCTTTCCCGGAAAGGATCTGCTGCTACTTGGTTAAAAGAAAAATCATAGGTTACGGGAACCAAAATTACAGTATCGTTACCAAGTACGATTGAGGGACGAACTGATAAAATATCTGTCAGTCCAACTTTACTGATAACCATAAAGTTACCATCGCCTAAAGCGGAATCGCCACCCAAACCAATATTTCCTGCAACCCCAATATAGCTAGAGCCACCGCGAGTAGAACCACCAAAATCAATATCCGCTTGCGCCAAATCTGAAGAAGGGGGTATAGATGGTTTTAGATTTGCTTGGGGATACTGTACGTCTTCTTGATACTGACGAGCAAGTTCCGCAGATGAAGTTGCTGTTGTTCCTGGAACGGGTGCAGAATTTTGAGATATTTGGTTATCTGTATCAGATGTTACCGATTCGGGATTAACCGATAAATTTGATTCCTGAGAACTTCCATCAGAGAAACTGGGGCTGAAATACTCCACATTGCCGTTTTCTTCTTTAGAAGAAACTTGGTTGATTGATGGTGCAAACAAACCATCCGCAGTGTCATCTACTGTTTGAGCAGACACAGATAATCCACCACTTAATAACGTAATTGTCAACGAGAGCGTAAAAACGCTTTTACGAAGAAAAATATTATTCACGTCCACTCCTAAAAGAATATAGCCACTTAAATATTGACTAGCTTATTTCTAATCTATTTTTGGCGATATTTAACATTTAACACTAAAAAAATATGACTACATCCTTAATTAGGCAGAATTTATGTAAATTTACTGCATTTAAAATATTTCTAATATCGTTAGTTCAACGGTTGACAAAAAAACATTATTCATATATATGATTATCTCATGATTTTGCTCTTAGATAACACTTGTGGTGCAATTGCAAATATTTGACTTTATATTCGTCATCTACGATGAATATTGATATAGAATTTTTTGTTCGATCCAGCTAATTTATTAAATCTCTTCTCAATACTGTTTACAAAGATAAACGAAAACGACGAATTTTGTTCTAAAAACTCTGTTAAAAGAATTTCATCAACTATTTACCAAAAAATGATACAAGATCTATATTTCTTTATACACATTTTAAAAAAGATAATTATCGTATTTCAAAAAAAAATCAATATACCGTAGTACTTACTAATTATATTTAATTTTCATGAAAAATAAGTAAAGACGTAATTGCCGTTTCAATTTATATGATATCTTAATTTATAATCGCGGTTTAGATAACAAACAATATTTATCGGCTATTTCGTTATTTTACATACATCAAATTATTTCATATCTAAAAAACCTCTTCAAATTATTTTTTTTAGATTTCTATTCCAATTATAGAAAAGATTACTAATTATAATTAATTTAAAGCTAATTTGAAGCAGAATATAATTTTATTATCTAAAAAAATAATTTATGTTTTATGTTACGGAGGTACTATATTTTTTTAAGTTTCCAATTAAATTTATAAACATGGTATTGATTTTATAGTTAAATAACTTGAGTCAGACCTGCAATCCAAAAAATATAAAAATAGTTATCAGCCTTACTAAAAATGCCATGAAGAGAATTAAGATTTTGAACTTAGAAATAGATAATTGGTCAAAAAAAGAATTACTAGATAACTTAAAATCAGGTGTAATATTTACGCCAAATGTAGATCATATTATTAAGCTTCAAAGAGACTCGGAATTTGTTCGAGCTTATAGTATCGGAGACTATAAAGTTTGCGATAGTCAAATACTAATGTATGCATCTAAGTTTTTAGGCACCCCAATTAAAGAAAAAATATCTGGTTCTGACTTATTGCCTGCGTTTTGTAATTATCATAGAAATAATGAAGATATTAAAATTTTCCTTTTAGGTGCGGCTCAAGGTATAGCTAATAACGCACAAAAAAAAATTAATCATAGGATAGGAAGAATGATTGTTGTTAACTCTTATTCTCCACCTTTTGGCTTCGAGCAAGATGAAGCAGAATGCCAGAAAATAGTAGATATAATTAATAGCTCAGATGCTACGGTGTTAGTAATAGGGTTGGGTGCGCCAAAACAAGAAAAATGGTTATACAAGTATAAAGATAGCTTAAAATATATCAAAATATTTATGGCGTTAGGAGCAACTATTGATTTTGAAGCAGGAAATGTAAAAAGAGCGCCAAAGTGGATGAGTGAAATCGGATTGGAGTGGTTATTCAGGTTATTATGCGAACCAAAAAGGTTATGGAAAAGATATTTATTAGATGATATTCCTTTCTTGTTCTTAATTTTGAAACAAAAATTAAATTTGTACATAAATAAAGACATGAAGGATAACCAAACTTTTTTAATTGATAAGTATTAGCTAATTTAATATCAAGCCAAATTATCAATTTTTGGCATTCATAGTTATCTAATAATTAAATAAAGCGGCAGATTAAATATTCTGACCGCTGTTTATTTATCAATAATTTAGGTTCTTCAGTACGTAAGTAGGTGGGTGGAAAAATTTATAACTATGTCATTGCGTTAGCGAAGCTTCCCGAAGGGTACGGAGCGGAGCGAAGTGAAGCATAAGACCGAAGCGGTCACGCTCCGCGAATCTGCGCTTACGCACACGCAGGAGTTTCGAGCATTTTACATTTGGTTATATAGTTATGTTTATTTGAGCCAACCTACTTGTAGCAACCCTAAATCATTTGTAAAAAGTCACAAGTAGGTTGGCGTTGAAAATTGTATTTAAGACAAGGGAGTAGGAGTAAGGCTTTTAATCCAATTTACATTTTGTTACATAGTTCGGTTTATTCGTGCCAACTTACTTAGTTACTAATATTTAGAAGTCTAGTGCGAGCATCTTGCTCGCTGGCAGAGTAGCGAGCAAGATGCATGTCCTTACGGACACGCTGCCCTACCGCACTACTTATTTATATTTCACGAATCATTTAGGACTGCTATAGGATTAGCATTTGAATCAAACCTTCACCTTTTAAAGACAATAACCCTTCTGTTTTACAAAAGGGTTTTTTTATAAAGGGTAATATCAAAATGTAATAAACATTTTTATAAGTTGCGCCGATTAAATGCATAAATATAGCTGTTTTCTAATACTTATTTATGCATGATTTTATACTATTTGTGCCACTGAAATCATCTCAGCTAAATTCTTTAGATAAGCTTGTCTAACGAGCATTTGAGGAGTGCTATTGAGTCCGACTTTACTTAAAATTTCTTCCCAACGATATACCCAGTCATGTCTTAGTAGTGAGTTTATAATATTATCTTTACTTATCTTTTGCAGCTTTTCCGGTTGTGTATCTAATTCGTTAATTATATCTACTATAACAGTGGTATTGTCAGGTACTTCAATTACAGCTTCAGACCAGTCAAAATGCATATTATAAGCTTCACAAACTGGTGGAGTTCCAATCATTACTGCTCCTGCTGCGGCTCCTTCAAAAAAGCGGGAACCTAATTCTTCTTGACCACCAGTTTGATTTCCGCTATCAAATTTTGCTTTATTCGCAATGAAATAACGACTTCTTTTGATTAAATTACTATACAAAGTTCGATGTTCTTGATAATTCCTCATTTCTAAACCTTTGAGAGAATCATATAGATAAAGAAAGTTTTTGCGTTCCGTAAATTCTAGTAAAGATTTATGAGTAATTTCTGAACGACGACCAATACTATAAATATCGATATGTCTCTGAGAAACCTGCGGATAAGGACAAAACTTTACAGCATCGACGGCATAGGGCAAACTATAACAAGGACGTTTAACTAGTTGACTTATAGCATCAACACTTTTGCTCTGAGTAGTAAATATATAGTCAAAGTCTTTAGCTAATTTTAAACAAAGTGCAGTTTTGGGATTTTCCAGTTCCTTAGTCCAAAGTTCATCAATCCATAATACTGCTTTTTTACATTTGCCACGCCATCCTTTGATCGCATTAATACAGGTCATATCCCAAAAATGTTGGCAAATAAAGAATAATAAATCATATTCTTTCTCTATTACTAATTCCTTACAGCCAGAATGTAATAATTTGCTTTGACTTGACACTGAACCCGCAAAATTAGCCGCTTTTTTGATTACTTTAGATTTAAAGTTGGGTACGTATGTTGGTGTAATTAAATCGGCATAATCAAAACTACTAATGACATCTTCAAATTCGTATTCAGCAGAACGAAAAGCTTCCGAATGAAACCCTCGCATTGATACTACTAAAATACGGGGTTCTTGATGAGAATTAATTAAGGGTTTTTGAATATTTAAGTTAACTTTTGATTGAAAATTCCATTTGTGCGTAGTTTCTAACATGGTTATAATCATTCTTTATCTATAAAATTTATTTATCGGCATCTATTAATGCAAAAATTTGATCAGTACTAACGCAAAATTATTTATATAATTACTCGTGAGTTATATAAACCTTCCCTATTCCCTCCCCAGAAGAAATGTTTAATTTATTTTGCACGAGTACTTATTAACGTAGTATCTTGCTTAAAAGCGCCTGTTTTGGGGCATTTACTGTTTGCCAGTCATTTTGCAATATACCTCCAGTACCTTTACTGTTAGGATTCCAGCACCAATAAGCAAAGCTCAAATTATTCTTAGCGATATAGTCTACAAACTTTTGTTGCCAGATACCTTCTTTGGATTTACTATCAACATGATATCCACCGAATTCTCCAACCAAAATGGGAGCGATGCGTTTTGTCGCAATATAGTTAAATCCTGTTTCCCAACGTTGGTAAAGATTTTTGGGGAATGCTGCATCTTTAAACCAAGAGACTGTTGCACCACCGTATTCGTGAGGAGAATACACCAGCTTGTGAGGTTTTTTCAAATGTATGGGGTATTCCCGAACACCCTCTAAATTTGCGCCCCAAAAGTAGCCATGCTGCTGCTGATTGGGTACATTTTTTTCTACCCCCTCTACCACAATCAACCAGTTAGGATTAACTTGAAGAATCTTGTCTCCAGCCTTTTGGGCTGCTAACCGCCAATCTGTTGAAGTATAATCGGTTCCCCAACTTGCACTACCGTGGGGTTCGTTTTTCAAATCTGCACCTATAACGTTGGGTTGATTTTTATAGCGTTTTGCTAAAAGAGTCCAAGTATCTATCCAATCTTTTTCTGTAAAACCATCTCCATACCATAGTTCTGAAATATGCCCATCTTTAAGACAGTGACTATCTAATAAAATCAACAATCCTTGTTTCCCCGCTTCTTGGATAATTAAATCCATCACTTGCAGAGGAGTTTTTCCATAAAGTTCTGCATTTGCGCCAATAGAAAAATCGATACTATTGATAGTAGATGATTTAAGTGCTTCCACTGAATAGGGTAAGCGAATTAAGTTATAACCTAAGCTTTTAATATGACGGAGCATTTGCTTGTAGTCTTTTACCCATAGACCATGAGGTGCGTGGGTTTCAACTTCAATACCAAACCAGTTAATACCGCGTAATAATACTACCTTACCCCTACTATCAACGATGTGAGAACCTTGTGTAGAAAAGGGAGGCACAATGGTAGTAGCTGCGACAGAAATATTACCTTTAAATACGGCGATTAATTGGGAAGAGCAAATTAAACTTATAGACAATAATCCAAATACTAAGCCAGTCAGAATATGTTTTTTGAACCTTTTCGACTTGATGCTTATTTTAAGAACATTAAGAATACTAAAAATCCAGATCCCCTGTTTCAAAGAATTGAAGATAATACGGGTAAATCGATGTACTTGGGCAATGCGTGAGTTAAGCAGCATAGTTGTTTTATTGTTTTCTGCTTTTATATATGAGTGAAAAATACGATTAAATTAACAGGAATGGCCGCAATTGTCACAAGATCCTGGTTGGTGTGTGACACGAAGTTGCGTAAGTCCTAATTAAATAGAGCTTACTGTACTCTTTACACTGTCGTAGAAATGTTCTCGTCGCAGCACAGACCATGTAAGCCTATTGTTGTATAGCTCGGAATCTTGATTAAGCTCCAATAACTGCATTAATTTTCTGGCAAAACTTTCTGGTTCATCGGCTATTTTAATAGCAGATGGATAGCTAGAAATGCCGCGCATGGCTGTATTTGTAGCTACTATTGGACTTCCAGAAGCGATCGCATCCAGAGTTTTGATCTGAATTCCACCACCACTAACAGAAGGAATCGCGATAACTTTGGCTAATGCCATAAATGCTTGTGCATCAGTCACAAAGCCACAATATTTGACATTAGGATATCGTTCGATTAGCCATTTGGCACCAGAACCAGCAACATGAATAGATATATTTGGAGGTAAATGGGGATAAACCGCTTGAAAGAACCACTCTAAACCAGACTTGTTCGCTTTCCACGTCCAGCTACCTATTATTCCTATGTCATAGTTTTTAGAAGTAGAATTTTTTGGTGGTATTGTCCAGCTAGAAGGCAGATGAAACACCTTACTGATTTTGTTTTGAGCATGAAAATAATTGGAATCATGAGATGTTAACGTCCATACTTGCTTTGAGAAAGCAGCTAAATGGTCTTCCATCTTTTTGATCAGACGAGCTTCTCTTTTATATATGTATTTTGATAAATGTTTTTGGGCATTTTTTAACTGTGTTTCGTAAAGTTGATGCTCGACATTATGAGCAATAAATATGATTTGGGACTTACGATCAAACAAAGGTAATAACCAACCCAATTGAGCATGGTCTATAAAGATAATTTCATAGTTATTAAGCTGTAAAATATTTTTGATTTTTGTAAAATATTTTCGAGAATAATATTTAGCCGCTGAATAAGGAAGTTGTTTCCAGAAGCTTAAAGCCATCCATAAGAATGAATAATATTTAGATTTTTCCGTTTCTATGTATCGTTGTTCAACTACAACCTCATGCTCATTTTGATTGGTATCATCCGGACGTTGATATCCGACAACTAACACTTCATGTCCGCTGTATTTTAAAGCGTTAATAAAAGACTGAGATGCAATTTCACCACCAGTTCTTCTTCCACTCGGAAGAACGGTTGTTATATACAAAATTTTCATATACTAAAATTTAGAAGTAATTATATTAATGACTTTATGTCTGATACAACTTCCTGGATTACTTGAGTTCCGAAGAGTGATTCAAGTAGTGTTTGCTCGATGCGAGTTTTTTGGAAGTTACAAAGTAAATTAACAATTGCTGCTGCAAAAGATTGTTTATCTGAAGCAATTTTGAAATACTGCTTAACAGAAAGAGGTAAACCCGCCACTCCTTGAGGTGTAGAGACAATAGGTAAACCTGCCATTAGCATTTCTAAGGATTTGATGCTAACCCCGCTACCTGTTAAAACTGGATTAATTAAAACGCGCCCGGAATTATAAATTTGTTTGGATGATGATGGATTTATGCTCAAATCTACGCCATCAGTATGTTCGCACAGTTGCCTAATTTTATTTATCGGTTTCGCTCCAGCGATTAAAACTTTGACATTGGATAGTTGAGAGCGAATTTCAGGCAGGACTTGAGTTAAAAACCAAATAATCCCGGCTACATTATTATTAGAATACAGGTTGCCTAAAAAAACAATATCATATTGAGAACATTGATTATTCTCTTGATAATTCTCATTGATATTTTGATTAAACTCCATCAAGGGAGGTAAATAGCGTCCATTTCTAAAGCCATGAGACTTCCAGAATTTTAAATCTTCAGTAGAAATATCATAGAATAAAAGACTATTTTTCAATAATGATTTTTCATATTGTTCTAAATGAGAAACTGATAAATATCTTTTAAGTTTACTTGTGCCGATCGCAGAAGAAAATAATCGTTGGTAATATAGATGCTCAATATTATGACAACGAGTAACTATAGGGATATTGCAGTATTGGCTTAGTTGAGACGCAACATCTCCACCATGAATACCATCCAACCAAACAATATGAGGCTTAAAAGCATGAACTTGAGAAACTAAATGATTTAAGTTTTGTCCTCTAACGAGTCTGGAAGTAACTTCTAAAGGATAGCGAAATAGATTAAAAAACCTATAAGTTTTAGCGCATAAACTATATTGAAATGGAATAAAATAAGTAGAACTAACATACTTTTTGATTTCAGCTATTTCTTCATAATGTGGAACTCGGTCAAACCAACATATAAGCTGTAGTTCAACACCAATTTGAGAAAAAGCTTTGATTCTGCGCCACATATCTATTCGTCCGCCATGAATCGCAGGATAAGGGATGTCATGGCATACTAAAGTCATCTTCATCTTGATATTTCTTTGATTATTGCTGTTAGTTATGTTCGGTAAAAGTTTTTATATTCATCCATTCTTGCTCTATTGCAGTATTGTATTGATAAGTTTTGGCAACAGGATACTCAATAGCAAGGGAAAAAACAGTAGAAACATAGATGATCCAGAAAATACTATTAGTTTCTACAAGAGTGCTTTCGCTGATGTTGTACATAACTAAAAAAGTTAGATACATCAAAGGCCAAGCTCCCTCTATACATTTGGTGATTCGCAACCACATCACTCCTCTGAAATAGGTAGTAATAAAGCTCAATAAAAATACCGATAAGCCTGCAATACCTAATTCTGCGAATAAATCCATGAAGCCGTTATGTCCGTAAGGACATTCCCAGGCAAGGGTTCGCCAAAGATAGGCTGTTATCTCACTATCCCAATCTCTCCAGACAGCATTAAATCCATAGCCTAACCAAGGTCGTTCCCAGATTAAATCAAACATTGCACTCCATATATCGGTGCGTCCGGTTAGGGTTAAATCCTTGCCTAATGCATCGGCAACAACGGGTAAATTATCTATCAATAACGTAGATATACTCCCAACCGTAAGTATTAATGCGATCGTTAAAGGTATTAACTGGTTGTAATTGCGCCGCCAACTTCTGTAAAGAGGCAAAATAGCTGTTAGTGACAGAAAAACAACTAAAGATGATTTGGAAGTTGAAAGTACGATTAAGGCAATAGAAAGAATATAGCCAGCCCAGGGAATCCAGCGATATCTAAAGTTACGGATAGGATTACTCATAGCAACAAATAAAAACACCATGCTGCTGAGAACCATCAATCGACCCAAGATATTTTTATGGGTCATGATTCCACGCCAAGCACCCGCATGAATCCCTCCTTCTTGAACGGTCATTAAGCCATATTTTGGTAGCCCAATAGCAAACATAAAGCTCAATGCAATTACTAAACCCAGAGCTACGGCTAATAGCTGTAGTTGTTCCCTCAAGGTAAAACGCATTGCCATGTATACGGCAAATACACTTGTTCCTAAAAGTAATCCACTACGTCGTGGAGTAATATCGGGCGCGAAAGTCCACAATGTTGAAGCTATAACAATTCCTAAGAATAGCCATATCCAAATATTTTTTTGTGCAACGCGGACAAAATTTTTCTGATGCTTCGCTATTAGCAAGAAAGTAATTGTATAGATTCCCGTAAAAAATTTGGGACTGTAGGGGTCGCTACTTATTCCCCCACCACCTCCACCTTCTATAAGTACAGGTATTAAGGCACTTGTAGAAAGAAAAAGAGTAAATACAACGAATATCTTTTCGGCTAGCTTTGGTAACTTTGGCATACCGAATATATTTCCTAATATATTATTTTTATATAGATGAAAATACCTAAAATTTAAAGGTATCGCCAAACTTCACAATTATTTTAAGTGAATTAACTAATGAAGTTTTTTAATTAATGAATCAATTATCTTATTTTGTCAATAGATAATTTTCAGTTTATCCGACCATTATAATTGTGTTTAATAACTTCACATTTTTCATATAAATCAATATTTGGAAAACTGCTAAGAACTGCAATCAAAGACTTACAGACTTAAGTGCATGGATAACATTTTCTAGATACTGAATATAATATTAAAAATATTATGCGTATTTTTACTTTTTTTAGCAATATTAGCAAATGGAAATTTCACTCAATCTTCATCAGATAGTCCGATATCAGTAAAGATTCTATTAATTAGGGTTAATTCGCGATCGAGCAAGATATGTTGAGCGTATCGCCCTATTATTAAGTTTCAAAGAAGATATGTCGCAGCGTGTCAGAGAAATTATTGAGATGTAGTAAGATGCAAATACCTTAAAGTAAGATATCTAAATCTAACTACTGTATTCATACAATGCTATGGACGCTGCCGACGAACGGCAATATGTAAGAAATAACCATAGTAAGTATTCAAATTATCTTTACGAACAGGTTCGCAACACAATGTTCACAACTGCGTTATTTTCTGAAAGTGGATATTAAATTGTTTGAAATGAGATTTTGAATGGAAACACAAATGCCAACAAAAGAACAGGATTTGCATTCTCTAAGTAAAAGTGAATCGTTATCTAGAGAGCCGTATTGGTTATTAAGAAGACCTGAAAATGTTGAAGAAAACATTCCTTTTAGTCACATTTTCTCAATTTTACGTCGTCGAGCAGCTTTAATTGCTAGTGTCGCACTTATCGCAACGACGGGGGCTGCTTTCTGGAGTTCAACTCGTACCCCTACGTATGAAGGCAAATTTCAATTATTAGTTGAACCTTTAAGAAATTCTGAAAGCGAACTGCTAGTTTTACTGTCTCAAACTCTTCAGCAAGATGTAAATAAAATTACAAGAGACAATAGTACATCTTTAGATTATCAAGCTTTGGTAGAGGTCTTAAAAAGCCCGAAAATTATAGAACCTGTGGTGAAGGAAATTCAGACCAAATTTCCAGGGGTTAGCTATAGCAAACTAGTTGGTGATAGCAAGTCTGGAAAAGTACCTAGTGCGGTTAAAGATGGTAATTTGCATATTAGCCGACTTTCGAGCGGTGAGATTGAATCCAGAGTTATAGAAATTCGCTACAAGGATTCCAACCCCGATAAAGTTCTGTATGTGTTGGACAAAGTTTCTCAAGCTTATCGAAAGTATAGTCTCGAACAGCAGCAAACGAATTTACGTCAAGGAATCAAATTTGTAGAACAGCAGATTCCCAAATTGCGGTTGCGAGTTAATACGTTGCAAGGACAAATGCAGCTTTTTCAGCAGAATTACAACTTATTTAATCCCGAACTTCAAGGAGAACAATTACTTACCAGGGTCGATGAACTTCGAGCGTCGAAAACAGAAACGTCGAAAAAACTTGCAGAAACCAAGTCGCTTTATGCTTCGCTACAGAAACAGTTAGGAATGCCCCAACAAGCTGCGATCGCGGCTTCAGCTTTAAGCGAATCACCGCAGTATCAAGAAATACTCAAACGAGTTCGAGATATAGAAGCTGAAATTGCCACCGAGTCGGTACGACTAAGCGATGCAAATCCGGTAATGCAGTCCTTACGGCAGCAGCGTCAGAAATTAATCCCTTTATTAAAGCGGGAAGCACAATTAGCTTTAGGCTCTAATGCATCCGAAGAATTACTTAATCCCCAGGTTGGAACTTATCAAAATTCGGTTCGTCGGGAACTGATTCAGACAATGGCTGAAGCTGCAAACCAGATTCAATTATTAGAAGCGAGCTTGAAAGCTACCGATGATGCTTTAATCGAATTAAACAAGCAAATCAAACAATATCCAGCAGTTGCTGGTAGATATGCCAACTTGGAGCGGGAATTGCAAGTTGCTACCGATACTCTCAAACAGCTTTTAGGCAAGCAAGAAGCGCTACGGGTAGATGCTGCTCAACAGGAAGTACCTTGGGAATTAATTATGCCTCCAAGGGTACCGCTAGATAAAAATGGTAACGCGATCGCGGATGCTTCTAAAGGTAAGATCTACATTCTTTTAGGAGGAGTTGGGGGTTTGCTACTAGGTGTTCTAGCTGCTTTTCTTCTGGAGAATGTTCAGAATGTTTTCCACGATTCGCAAGAAGTTAAACGAACCGCGAAACTACCTTTATTAGTTACGATTCCTTACTCAAAAGAAATCAAAAGATTAGCTCCTGCCGAAAAGGAATTAGTTTATACTCTTGAAACAGAAGAACGCTGGCTGCTACAAAATGCCGATGCTAAAAACGAACACCACACGAATCCCTACAAGCAAGCTTTTTACTCTTTGTATACTAGAATCCAAGCTTTAAGAGAGCAAGCTACTATTTGTTCGATAGTTGTGACATCAGCGACCCCAGGAGAAGGTAAATCTACTGTGGCAACAACCTTTGCTAAAACAGCCGCAGAAGCTGGTTTGCGGGTGCTGTTGGTGGATGCTAATTTACAAAATCCTCAAGTGCATCACAGTTTGGGCTTAGTAAATACCCAGGGACTAAGCGAAATACTTTCCCAAGGTTTAGATTTAAACGATGCAGTTGGACAGTCCCATGAAGAAGAAAATTTATTTGTAATTACCGCAGGAGAGATACCCCGCAATCCTGCAAAGCTGTTTTCTTCACCGAGAATGCAAAATTTTGTCAAGCGATCGCAAGCTGATTTTGACTTGGTG
Organism: Rivularia sp. UHCC 0363; assembly: GCF_034931125.1. NCBI lineage: Bacteria > Bacillati > Cyanobacteriota > Cyanophyceae > Nostocales > Rivulariaceae > Rivularia > Rivularia sp. UHCC 0363. The sequence continues at coordinate 33,910 of NZ_JAYGHM010000063.1, forward strand.
GTGTATGACACTCCCCATATTTTGGGACGTTTGGACACCAGTATTTTAGCTACTCATGCTGATGGAATTTTGATGGTTGTAGGACTAGGTAAAACTGTTCGTCCTTTATTTTCAACAGCACTGGATGAATTAGAAGCCGGACGCAATCGGATCTTAGGTTTAGTTACTAATAGTTTAGAATCCTAATTAGTTAAAACCGCTTTGCCGATTGATTATATGCACATCAAAATTTAATAATTTCCTAGTACACAAATCGTGATTTCTTTAAACCCAATTACCAGGTATATTGAGAAAAAAGTATCTAGCCAGTTCATTCGTAATCTTGGCTGGCTAGGTATGGCTGAGATATTTTATAGAGTCTTACGCTTAGGATTAGTAGTCATTATTGCCAGGTATTTAACTCGCTATGATTACGGTTTGGGAGCGATTATTCTGGCAGTGCGCGAGTTTGCGATTACTTTTGCTGATGTCGGTATCGGTGCCAAGATTATCCAAGCTGATGAAAAAGAACTTCCGCAGTTATGTATTTCTGCTTTTTGGTTGAACTGGCTGATTTTTGCCAGTTTATTCATGATTCAGGCTATTGCGGCATTTCCTATTGCTTGGTTTTATCAAAGTAAAGATATTATTTTTCCAATTATTGTTACTGGAATAGCTTATTTAATTTGGCCGATTCACGGTATTCAAAAAACTTTAATTCAAAGGGAAAGCCGTTTTAAAGTTATAGCATTTACCGATACAGTTCAATACTGCATTTCGGGTATATTGACGGCAATATTTGCTGTAATGGGTATGGGAGTATGGGCATTTGCTCTGCCGGTAGTTATAGTTGCTCCCTTAGAAATCATCATATATTACAAATATCATTCTTGGCGACCCAAAGAAGGATTTACAACACTATATTGGGACGAGATATTAAGTTTTGGCAAAAATATTCTCGGTGTGGGATTATTAAAAACGTTAAGAAACAATTTAGATTATTTAATAGTTGGACGTTTTGTCGGAATTGAAGAGTTAGGAATCTACTTTTTTGGTTTCAACGCTGGATTGGGAATCAGTTTAAGCATCATTAATGCCATTAGTTCGGTCATGTTACCTCATTTATGTGCTGCCCGTACAGAATGGGTTGAATTCCAGCATCGTTATTTCCACAGTCTGAGAACTATTGCTTTTATAATTGTGCCTTTTGTTTTATTTCAAGCTACTTTAGCTCCTATTTACGTTCCCATTGTTTTTGGCAAACAGTGGATACCAGCTATCCCAATTTTGATCTTAATTTGCTTATCAGCAATTCCCCGACCTTTTGCAGATGCAGCATCTCAATTATTAGTAGCTGTAGGGAAACCTCATTTAGATTTGCGGTGGAATGTTATATTTACTAGCTTATTTGCGCTCTTTCTATTTATCGGAGTTAACACTCAAGTTGTTGTTAGTACTTTTTTCGGTGCCGATACTGTTAACAGTTTGACATTGATATTAGGAGAACATTGGAAAGTTGTTGGAATAGCCACATCTGTTTTATTGGTTCATATAATTTTCTTACCGTTTTTTACAATCTGGGCTACACGTCATGTGTTTCCGAAGAAATTACAGAAGTTGTAAAGATTGATCATGAGAAATGTCATGGTTAAATTTTAATTGCTTTGATATGTCTTGATATTGAATTTTTCTTCAGGTGTTGGAGGTTGAAAATATTTTGTAACAGCCTCAAACTCTGCATCAGTAGTAAATGCTGAACCTTCAGATTTTTCTTGACTTCTCATCTTCAATTGCTGCTTGCAAAGTTCATCTGATGCAGCTACATAGTGAAGTAAATGATTTGCTTGTACAGAATCAAATATCGAACGGAACCAATTACGTTGCTTGGGAGTATTTCCGGGAAAATCGAGAACTATTGATATACCTTGTAAAAGAAGATATTGAATATGCTGCACCAGTATTGCTTTTAATCTAGGTGAATACTTGAGATAGTCATCAAAATCATTGATTTCTTCTGGATATAACTTTGATAACCAATCATCTTCGGCTATTAAAACAGCATTATTTTCTTCAGCTATAGACCTTGCTAAGGTTGATTTTCCACTAGCCATTTTGCCACAAAAAAAGTGTAAGGTTGGTTTTTTATTCATTACTATTTTGTAGGTTGGATTAGTTGGTAGGTTGGGTTATACACGAAAATAAAATTTCGTTTGTAACGCCAGCTTTATAATTATTGTGTCGTAACCTAACATTACTCTTTTTTAATAAATTGCGATATTTAAGAATACCCCCGAAAGAATTTGTTGGGTTACAGCGCTCTTGTTAATTTCTTGTTAAACATCATTATCCTTCGTGCGCTTAACCCAACCTACAAACTCTCTATCTTCCTAATCCATATTACAAACCGCTGACCTAAACTGTTGAGAAACAAAAGGTAAAATTTCTCTACTTTTAGCGTTTGCTTTCCCTTCTGTAAACACTACTAATAAATAAGGACGCTTATCCGGTATTTCTATATAAGCTGCATCATGAAGTACCGAAGAAGTCCAACCGGCTTTTGACCAGATTTTTGCTGTTTGCGGAAGACTACCACCTAAAAAACCCGTAACTTGGTCTTCTTCTACATCTTTCGGTAACTCTTCGGGGTTTAAACTCCGCTCGATCAGATTCATCATTTCTTGAGAACGGGTTGCGCTGACTGCAACCCCACCAACGATCGCGTGCAATAATCTGGCGATCGCATTGGTATTTAGCATATTACGATTTTCTAATAACTGTCCGTAAAATGCCCGTTCTCTTCCGTAAGGTCCATCACCCCAAGTTTTTTGACATACGTTTACTGTCTTTAATTCTTCCCATTTCAAAGACTGCAAGTAGCGGTTGACTATATTGCGCTGCTGTTTCCAAGTTTCAAATGGTCCGGGGGGTAATTCCGGCCCCGACGTAGTGCCGGTTAATACATCGACAATCAAGCTGGTAGCATCGTTACTCGAATCTACAATCATATCGCGCATGGCTCGCTCTAACTCTGCGTTCGTCTGTGTCATGCCTTTTTCGAGCCATTCGTGTATCGCTAACAAATAAAATAGTTTAACTACAGAAGCCGGATAAATTGTTTCTACACCGCGATAAGTAAAACCACGTACAGGATGATTCCAAAAGGCATCTGGAGTTAAAGCACCACCAGTATTTACAGGTACCGGGGGATCGTAGACAATCCAAGTTACAGCAATTTGGTTACGAGCTAACGTAGAAAATTCGTTCCAAGTAGCCTCTAAAATACTATTACCAAGTGTTTCAAGTTGTTCGTCGCGCTTAAAGAAAAACATAGTCACTGTCCGATTTTGAATTAAACTTCGTTGTTATTACTTACAAATTTTTATGTTTCAAGAGGAATTGCAAGCAAAGGTTGATTATATAACCGAAGCCGATTTAAATATCTACGATTCTCCCGAATGTCAGGGTCTGTCAACTCAAGCACAGAAGGGGAGATATTTACAGCTAATGGTAGAAACATTAAATCAAACTTCGGTACAGGTATGCTTATCTGAAGATAATTATCCCGGTTGGTTATTAATTAGCGATTTAAATTTATTATCACCAGCGACCGAACCATTACAGACTAAATCATTTTCGGCTGCGGAGATACAGAAACTTTTACCCTCCGTCATCGCTTTTACCCAAAAAGCCATGCAACAACCAAATTACTATCTTTGGGGTGGTACTGTAGGACCCAATTATGATTGTTCGGGACTGATGCAAAAAGCGTTTGGTTCGGTAGGAATTCGTTTACCCAGAGATGCTTATCAGCAGGAAGCTTTTGTCCAACAAGTTTGTACTGTAGAAAATTTCGATCAAAAGTTCTTACAACCAGGAGATTTAATATTTTTTGGTACTCCTCAAAAAGCGACTCATGTAGGGCTTTATTTGGGAGATGGTTGCTACATCCATAGTTCTGGTAAAGATAAAGGCAGAAATGGTATTGGGATTGACCGTCTTTCGGAACAGGGAGACGAGGTTAGTCGGTCATATTATAAACAGTTACGCGGTGTCGGAAGGGTGGTAAGCAGTTACATCCCGCAAAAAGGCTAAGGATATATACAACAATGATCGGAAATGGGTTGTCTAATTTAACGATTGAAGAAGATACGGTGTCTTCTGTTCTGGATGTTTCGGTTGTAGTACCAGTACATAACGAAGTGGAAAGTTTACCTCTTTTACTGGAAGCAATTTCATCCACTTTGATTGAAAGTAATTTAAGTTACGAAATTATCTGCGTTGATGACGGTTCCACGGACGGTTCCGTACAATTGCTTAAAGACCAAGCACAAATCCGCACCGATTTGAAGAGCATAATTTTGCGTCGTAATTACGGACAAACTGCGGCAATGGCAGCAGGTTTTTATCATGCACGGGGTCAAGCTATTGTAACTTTAGATGCCGATTTGCAAAACGACCCTGTGGATATCCCTATGCTGTTGGCTAAGTTAGAAGAAGGCTATGACTTAGTAAGTGGTTGGCGCAAAAATCGCCAAGATGCGGCTTTAACCCGCTTATTACCTTCCAAAATCGCTAACTGGTTAATTCGTCGCATCACCAGCGTTAATATTCATGATTACGGTTGTTCTCTAAAAGCCTATCGCACCGAACTTGTAGCAGATATGAACCTGTACGGAGAACTGCACCGCTTTTTACCTGCCTTGGCATATATCGAAGGTGCCAGAATTACCGAAATCCCAGTCCGTCATCACGCACGGCGTTTTGGTAGCAGTAAATACGGTTTGGGTCGTACTTTCCGAGTAGTGATGGATTTATTTACGATCACTTTCATGAAAAAGTTTCTTAACCGTCCCATGCACGTTTTTGGACTGTGGGGCTTGATTTTTATGGTATCCGGTGGGGGAATAAGCATTCATCTAGCTTGGGCTAAATTAATCTTGAGTCAAGACATTGGCGATCGTCCTTTATTGATTTTAGCCGTGTTGCTTTTGGTGACTGGGGTACAGCTATTTTGCTTCGGGTTGTTGGCTGAGCTATTAATGCGTACTTACCACGAATCCCAAGGTAGACCAATTTACAGGATTCGGGAAGTTGTGGGGAGTAAGGAAGTAGGGTATGGGTAATGGGGAATGGGTAGGTTGGTTAAGCGCACGAAGAATAATCATGCTCAAGAATAAACTATGTTAGCGCTGTAACCCAACATTTTTTGATGGAGTATTCTTAAATATCTCAATTCAGAAAAGAGTAATGTTGGGTTAGGACACGATAATATAAATTCCCGTGACAAAGGAAATTTGCCGTTTTCGTGTCTAAGCCAACCTACAAGCTAAAACTAATTGATTATAGTTACAGAGTATTTCTCAAAGGCTGAATCAACAGTGATAATAGATATATTTTCAACTATAGATTGAGCAATTATGAGGCGATCAAAAGGGTCTCTATGATGAAGAGGTAGGGTCGCATTAATATAAAAATGTTCTAATTTAATTTCAAGTAGATTGATACTACTTTTAATAATTTCTGACTCAACGAATTCTTCATACGAAGCATCAAACGTTAACTTTCCTAAATTATACTTTATCGACATCTCCCATAGACTAGCTAGACTTAAGTAAATAACATTATTCTCATCTTCAATTAAAGATTTTAAATTATCTTTCAATCGAGGATTATCATTAACGAACCACAGGAATATATGAGTATCTAACAATAAATTCATTCCATATATTCCTGAAAGTCTTCAAGAGGTTCGTCAAAATCGTCACTCATCCAAACTTTACCTTTAGCAGTTCCTCTTTTTAAAGGTCGTTTTATGGGTGAGATTTTGGCTACTGGTTTGTCATCTTGAGTGATAATAATTTCTTCTCCATTAATAGCTAAATCAAGAAGTTTGGATAAATTGGATTTCGCTTGAGTTATATCTAGTTGGGTCATAAGTATAGTTGTAACCTGCTTTTTAACTATTTATCTTAGCTTCCTGCTTCTGCGGGGTACCACCTGACAAGGGTAGAAATTATTATCTTTTCTGATCGTGCTATGTAAAGTAATGTAACATAGATTTAGTAGTCTTTTATTTGTTCCGAACTGTTGAACTGTAAATAATCAGCTACAAGTTACATACCTCACACAATAATTGCATCTGCTGTGAAAGTTTTATTCTCACTTGATGGTCAAATACGGCGAAATCTGCTGTTTTTATTTGCAGCAGGTTTATTGTTTTGGGCTAGTTTGGCTTCGTTGCTACCAACTTTACCGCTTTATGTTGAAGAGATTGGAGCAACAAAACAGCAAATTGGCGTGGTAATGGGCAGTTTTGCCATTGGATTATTACTATTTCGCCCGTTTTTGGGTCAATTAGCAGATAAACGCGGTCGAAAAATTGTGTTAATAATTGGTATTTTATCCGCAGCGATCGCACCAATTGGCTACAATTTTGTTCAATCTATACCGCTGTTGATGGTAGTAAGAGCTTTCCACGGTATTAGTATAGCGGCTTTTTCTACGGGATTTTTGGCATTAGTTGCAGATATCGCACCTGTAGAAAATCGCGGAGAATTAATTGGCTATATGAGTTTGGTTAATCCGCTTGGTTTAGCGATTGGTCCGGCTTTGGGTGGTTATTTAATGGAAGCTTATGGATATACGCCATTATTTATATTATCTAGCACTTTGGCTTGTCTTGGATTGTTATGTACGATCCCAATTATTAATCCCATCGTACAAGCACACGAGCAAATTATTCTTGATGACAGTCCATTTTGGCGAAAGTTGATTAGTCCCAGGGTGAGAATTCCGGCTGTTATCTTGTTAATGATAGGTTTGATTCTCGGAACTTTACACACATTCGTACCGTTATTTATCAAATCAACCGAAGTCGATTTAAACCCTGGATTATTTTACACGGTAGTAGCGATCGCCAGTTTTTGTTCTCGGTTATTTTGTGGAAAAGCCAGCGATCAATTTGGTCGCGGTTTGTTTGTCACCTTAAGTTTAATTTGTTACAGTATAGCGCTAGTATTATTATGGACGGCGAATAGCTCTGAGGATTTCTTATTCGCCGCAACAATCGAGGGAATTGGTGGTGGTACGATAATTCCGATGATTGCTGCGATGATCGCAGATAGAGCTTATCCCCAGGAAAGAGGAAGAATATTCAGTTTATGTATGGTTGGCTTTGATATTGGTATAGCGCTTGCAGGACCAATTTTCGGTGTAGTCGCGCAATCAATTGGTTATCGCAACATATTCGGATTTAACTTTGCGATCGCCTTAGTAGCAGTAATTATCTTTATTACACTATCAAGTAAAAATTTACCTGCTTCCTTACGCTTCGCTTTCGGACGTGGTATCGATGTTTACTCGCTAAAAAAAGTTAACAGTTAGCAGTTATAAGTTTTGAATTTCCACCTTTGACCTATTCCCTATTTTTTCAACAAAGTAAACCAAAACCGAGAACCACCACCTTCACGGGGTCTATAACCGATTTCTCCTCCCCAACGTTCGACGGTGATTTTGCAAAAATAAAGTCCTAGTCCAGATTTACCCGTTTTTTTCTCCCCTTGAGTAAACTTTTGAAATAAAGTATCAGCGATTTCTTCTGGAACTCCGCTTCCTCGATCTTCTACACTGACAAGAATATATTCTTCGTCAGTTACTTTTAGGTTTATAGTAACCGTAGACCCCGGAGGACTATGACGGAAAGCATTTTCGAGCAAGTTGGCGAAAATTCGGTCTAAACGCGATTTATCACCAACTATTCGCCAATCTGCGGTTGGATCTATATCTTCGGAGAGTTGTAACTGTATTTGATTAAGTGTAAAACTTGGCGTTAATAATTCGATCGCATCCCGCGCAGCTACTAAAATATCTGGTGTCTCAACGTCATCAGTGAAGCTTTCTAAGGATTCAACTTCTTGAGAAAATGCGTTCAAAATTTCTCGAATCAGCATTTCTTGCTTGATAGTTTGCTTTCTACCGATTTCTAAACGTTCTTTACCTTTATCTGTTAAATTTTCCAATTCTAATAAAGCCAAACAACAGTTAATTCCGCTTAACTGTCCGGCAACATCATGTATAATGCAGTGAATTAAAACTTCTTTTTTCTGATTTTCCTTGAGAATATGTTGATAACTTAGCTTATTTTCTCTAGCTTGCTGAATTAAGCTTTGTTTTTCAATGTAAGCATCGCTCATCATTTCAATCAGTAATATTTTTTTCTGATTTACAAACAAAGTTGTAGCTTCAAAATGAAATTCTTGACCAGATATATCTAAATCGCTCCATATCCCCGATTTTAAGTGTTTCTCATCATTATTTTGCCAATATTCTTCCGCATCAATTAAAAAGTTCTCTAAGAAAGGAAACTCTTCTTCAGGAATTAAAAGTTCCATTTCTGGTTTAAAAGTCCTGCGACAAAACCGTCTGACCCACTTAGGGATATTTCCAGAAATTTTAAACTTACCAACTTCAAGCCGTTTTAAAACTAAAATATCCAAAGCGGCAAAAATTTCTGATGCGATCAATTCACTCATAATTAAACAGTCACACAATCAAGACTTATTAAATATTTTTTCTCGCCGATATAATATTACTACTCTTTGTTATTTCTGCTGCGTTAAATGGGAAGAATTTACTTCCTGTTGAACTTTAAATATTTGGATTTCGTCCCAAGTTGCATCTAATAGTAATACCCAATCTCCATCTTTTTCGGGAAATAAATGCACGTCCGCACAAATTCCATTATTAGTTTTGACACAGGGTAGAAACAATGGAAAACCATCAAGGGGTAAAAGTCCTTCCAGGAAGAAAATTTGTTCGCTAGCATTTTCTCCTTGTTGTAAATTAGTTACTCCATATTCCGTTAAATCACCACCCCAAATAGCTAAACATCCATCTTTATTCACAAAAATATATGCCAGAGAACGGCTTTCTTGCATGAAATTAACCAGATAACTACTGACAGGAAATGGAATATCCATATATTCATCCTTCCAGTATTTTGGAAGCAAGTGTATTAAAAATTTCTTCTACATTTAAGCCAGTTTTTGCACTCGCTTTAGTCACAATCCACCCTTTTTGTTCAACAGCTTCAATACTTGCAGGGTCTAATTCCCATTGATCTTGTAAATCCCACTTATTTAATACCAAAATAAAAGGTATTTTACCTAAGTTTTCTTCAACTCGCTGTTGTAATTCAACAGCTTTTTGTAAAGTGCTTTTTCGGGTTCCATCTACCACCAACAAATAACCAGATGAACCTCTCAGATAAGAAGTTCTTAATTTCTGAAATTCATCTTCCCCATATAAGTCCCATAGAATCAAATTTAATTCTTGTTCGTTGACTTGTAATGTTTTTTTATCAATTTTCACACCCACGGTAGTTTGATATTTTTCCGAAAATATGCTGTAGACAAATTTTGTTACCAAGCTTGTTTTACCAGTCGCAAATGCACCTACCATACAGATTTTTTTCTGGAGCATTAAGCCTATCATCCTTTATTTAGCAATGTCGTCTATGATAACTTTGAAAGAGACTCTACGATTGAATATTTTATCTTTTTCACTTAATTCCGGACGTAAAATCTGCTCGGAACCTAATGCTTTTGTACTAAAATTATTTCGACCAATTCCTACAGATCCAAGATAAATTAAAATTCTCTTAGCACGATCTTGAGAGAGTTTGATATTCGCTTGTTTATCTCCTGCGGTACTTGTATGTCCGGCAATTTCAATTAATACATCTTTTTTTAATGTTTTACTCGCATCAATCAGTTTTCGTAGTTTCGGTACTAATTTAACTACTTTTTCTGATTCACCGGGTAAAAATTCGGTAGTATCGTTTTCAAAAAGTACTATTACTTGTTCAATTTCTTTTTTATAAGCATTAAGCTGGTCAAAATCTAAATCGGTAATGTCATCTTGATATTTAGTAATACCCAAAAAAGATAGCGATGCTGTTCGTTCTCTTGCTGACAAAATCCATTTGCGAGATGCGGAACCTGTAGCATTCAACACGCCATTTTGTTCGAGTTTAAAGGTAACTGTTTCGGGCTTTTGCAGTAACTGTGCGGCTCTTTTAATAGTAATTTGCGGTTCTAAAGATACAAAAGGCTTCCACTGATAAACAACTGTTTTAGTATTGAGATTAGCTTGTTTCATTAGCTGTTGCGGTTCAACTGCTAACGGATCGCGCATACCTGCAATAAAATATTTGCCATTTCTTTGATCGGTTTTAATTACCACAATTCCCGGTTGAGCGTCTAAATTTTTTACATAATTATCCCAGCGTCGATTATCTCTATTGACAAAAAAGCCCCAACTAGCTAACACCATTGCCAGTAAACCTATAGAAGCCCATGCGTAAATATATCTTGTTTTATTCGGATTTGTATAACGAGATTCCAGACAAGCTTTTAAATATGGCTGACTGACCACAAACGGTTCAGTATCCCCAGAAAAATTACGGATTTCTCTACCGAATTTTAGATGTATCTTTTCTAAGGTATTTTTAAATACAAACCTTAAATCTTCCGGTGCATTTCCGCGAATAATACCCGCTAAAACGGCTGTTGGTCCTTCTTCAATCCAAATAGTCAGTTCCCCAAATTCTAAAGTATGCAGTCCTTCGTGTTTCTGCACCTCAAAGGAGTCCTTCACAAAATCTTGAATTGCTGTCAACATTGCTGAAACTAAAGTCGGGTCTTGAGATGTCACCTGGGATGCGACAAGATGCTGCAAAATCAATCCGGTGTGTTTGTCAATCAGAAACACCTGTTCTACACGATAAACTAGCGTCCGCAGCAGTACAACTTCCGCAAACGATTTCCCCGTTTGTCTAGCTTCTATTCTCCACTTCAAACTTTGCGGTGAAACGCTGTGTTCCAAAGCATAATTGAACGACTGTAACATCTCATCCAAAGCAGTAGCGATCGCCTTTCGTGTAGCAGGACCAATAATCGGGAAAATAGCCTCGGAAAGTACGTTAATATCTTTCTTTACAGAAGAATCGATCGCTTGCTCAATAGTAGGAACCATCGCTTCGCTTAGCTGTTCATCCTGCATTGTCCGCAAAACAACTGCTTCTGGAAGCATTTGACTGATATCTTCAGCGTCAACTTGAGGATTATCAAGTTTTTCGTAAAATCGATGAAGTTTCGGTGGGTCGATTCCTAAAAGCAAACTTCGCAACTCGCTTAATTCACCTAATTCATTATTATCTTTAACCTGATTGTTTAAGGATTCTTCAGTTAATCGATTACCGTTATCACTCATCCGTACAACTTTTTACCTATTATCAATAAATCAAGTTAAATAGAAAAATCATTCATTTTCAAGTATTACTCGTTTAAAAATGAATGATTTTTGTCAATTATTATTGAGCATTCAGCCGCAAAGCTAATTCCGAGAACAAAGCAGCTAATTGAGAACGGTCAGTTTTTTGATTACGAAGTTCGTAAGTTTCCCGCTCTAGTAAACCGACAATTTCTTCATATTTTTGTCGAATATCATCATGTAAGTTCTGAGACTGACTAAAAATTTGTTGACGTAACTCTCGCTGAGTTTTACTTGCTTCTTCATCAATTTCAGTCATCTTTTTTTCTAAAGATTCAGCAAGTTTTCTCTGATCTTCAGTAATTGCTTTTAATGCTTCATCACGCTTGACCTGCTCGTTTTTGGTCTTAGCACCCAAAGCATCTGCTTCTTCTCGAATATAACTTTCTAGCGAATCTAGCCGTTTTCTCGTCTCATCTCTTAAATCCGTACATTCTTTGACCAAACGCTCTTCCAAACGAGAAAATTTCTTATCCAACTCCCGCATTTGAGAGCCAACTAAAATGTCTCTAACTTTGTGCAAACTATTATCATTAATCTCAGCATTACTATATCCTAAAGGCTTGTTAATATCTCTAGTTGATAATATTTGTCCTGCTTGGATTGCTTCTAAGGAAATATGATTATTTTGTTCTTCTGACGAATTCATGCTTCAAATTCCTAATAAAATCTTTCTACTTTGCTAAAAACTTCGTAGTTTTATCCATATAGCCTCATGTCAGTACATACTATTTTATACTAGTACTGCTTAGCAGGAAAAGTAACTACTTTGTTAAGTAGCATCTTAAAACTAGCTAGTAGGCAAAAAGCATCCTCCTTTGGATTGACATTAGATTATACATTCAAGAACATTATTATTTGTATAAGTATTATCAGGTAGATTATTAAGGTTTAATTAACATTGTGAGAATATTTCTATGTGTATAAATTTTTATCGATTGTGTGATGTTTCTAGATCGATGTTCAAATCTAAATTAGCGGTTATAGCTAAATATAGGATTACTCCCCAGAATATTG
>NZ_JAYGHM010000064.1:0-45918 GCF_034931125.1 Rivularia sp. UHCC 0363
TCTTTCAGCACTGGCTTGACGAGCCATTGAGTTTAATTTAGATGCCCAAGGGAACTCGGTGTCTTCTGCAAGTACAGCACAAAACTTACTAAGGTCGTACCGACCAATACCTTTGTTATCCATCCAGTATCTCAAACAAGCATTGCGAACAAAACGAGCAGTCCTAATCGCTTCATCAAGCAATTGATACTGTTCGTTGCATCCTTCAAGTTTTGCTTCAAATACCAGCATGATTACGTCAGTTACACTAATATAATGATATCATGTTTTAAGGAAAAAAGCCGTCCTATAAGGACGGGGCTTTGTGCGATTCGTTGTTTAGTGAATCACGGTATTCAGCCCGTACATAACTAAGCCAGTGAAACTTAACCGAGCGTTAAGCACTGAACTCTCAGATTGATGTAGGTGAAAGCCCTACCCGCAAGATTCATGCGTGAATCCCTATCTGCCCACACCGAACCGATATTCATGCATTATTTATTTTTTTTAACGTCTTTTACATCTTTTTTATACTTGTTTCGTTTTATCACTTTGAAAACTTATCCCCTTGTCTCCCAACTCCCTAATTTGGTAAACTAGCAAACATCTCCTCAACAACTCGCTTTGCTTTGATATCTAAGAAATTCCATTCCACATCACCGGATTCATCGAGTAAAATAGTATCAATATCAACTGTGATATTACTAGGGGTGTATTCAACAAAACATACTTGATAACATAACTCCCATAAATCCACATTTACTTGCTGCTCTTGACGCTGCAAGCACAAATGATATCCTGGATGGGGCGTTGGCAATTTTGTCAATGTTTCTCTAATTTGCTCGGCTTGTTCGGGTGTTGCAGTTTCGAGTTCTTGCACCAATTGAGTGACCATAGCTTTAGTTTCCTCACTTGTGCCAGCAGCCCAAATCAGTACGTCATGATAAGTTGCTTTCCAGGAAGATTGTTCAAATAGCTTGCGAACGTTATCTACAACGCGAATAAATGCTGGTTGCATAAGTAGTTCAGCCTGTTGCCATGCTACTGAGTTTGTTATTTTAGGTGGCATTGTTAGTAAACAAAAATGTTGAAATCAAGATTAACAATGTGTATCTATAGAATACTGTGCTGAATAGCAAGAATCTTCTTTGTGATAAAGCGGATATCGTCGCAGTATGGATGGAGATATTTAGTACGTCCCGTAATTGTTGGTGTTAACACTAGGGAGTGAAATATGATAGGCAAGCTACTAGACACTCGTTACCAAATTGTTAAAATTCTCGCAACGGGTGGGTTTGGAGAAAATTATATTGCTCGGGATACCAAAAGACCCGGTAATCCGATCTGTGTTGTCAAGCATCTCAAACCTACCAGCACTGAATCGAAAGTGTTTGACACTGCGAAACGTTTGTTTCAAAGTGAAGCCGAAACTTTAGAAAATCTGGGGAATCACGACCAAATACCCAGATTACTAGCTTATTTTGATGAAAATCACGAATTTTTTTTAGTACAAGAATTTATTGAAGGACATCCTCTAACCGATGAATTACATGGGGAACGTTGGAATGAAAGTCAAGTCATTCAAATGCTGATTTCCATTCTTTCGATTTTAGAGTTTGTTCACAGCCAAGGTGTAATTCACCGCGATATTAAACCTGATAATATCATTCGTCGTTACAGTGACGGCAGTTTAGTTTTGGTTGATTTCGGTGCGGTCAAAAAATTACGCGCTTCATATGGTTTGGGTTTGCTCGAAGGCATCGAAAATCCTTCTGCTACAGTAGCAATTGGTACTCCCGGCTATATGCCTACAGAACAAGGACAAGGTAGACCCCGGCACAATAGCGATATTTATTCCTTGGGAATAATTGCAATTCAGGCACTGACGGGGGTTGCACCAATGGATTTACAGGAAGACCCGCAAACGGGAGAATTAATCTGGGAACATTTGGTACCGATAAGCCGCGAATTAGAAGATGTTTTGAGTCGGATGGTACGCTATCACTTTAAAGAGCGCTACCAAAGTGCGACTGAAGCGCTGCAAGCAATAAATTCATTTGCCAGCGATTTATCACCCCAACAATATCCTCAACTGCGGAATCAATCTTTTAGGGAGCATTCTCGGATCGCGACTATTGCTGTTGCGCCGAGTTATCCTCGTCAACCAGTAGAAGTTCCTCCGCAGGTTCCTCGCGGTTCTAAAGGTCCCGACTTTTTACAAATATTAATTTTATTAGGTTTAGCTGGTGGTGCTGCTTTCGCTACTCCGGCTGTAGTAAATAATGTAAATAACTTTGCAAACAATTTTACTAGTGCGAATGCAAACTGCTCGGTAATCGTTGCGGCTAATTCTAATATTCGTTCCGAACCTAGTGCTTTAACTAATAATAATATTATCAAAAATGTATCTAAAGACACTCAGTTCGGAGTTACAGGTAAACGGACAAAAAGGGGTTGGGTAGAACTGCAAAATAATTCCGAAAGTTCTGCTTGGGCGCACTCCGATGTGATTAAAAATGGGGAACAATGGGTTACTTGTCTGCGAGACAAAAACATTGCGGTTAAAACAGTTGACGAAAGCGGATTGATTGCTACTCCGGTAGCACCTTCAGAGCCAATAATTGAGTATGAAAGACCAACTCAAAACGCCGCACGAGATGATAAAGCCGTCGAACAAGCCAGAGAAAAATACGAATCCGGAGATTTAAAAGGTGCGATCGCCATTCTCAGATCTCTAACTCCTAATGAAAAGAATATCAAAGAAGCAGGGGAAATGATTAACCAATGGCAGAAAGATTGGACTAAAGCTGAGGGTTTTTTCAACGATGTTAATACAGCTATTTCTGAAGGAAAATGGGATAAAGTCCAGGATTATCAAAATAATCCGCAAAAGTTGCCAGATATTGATTATTGGCGCAAAAAAGTTGACCCTTTACTTCAGCAAGCGGCTGAAAATACCAAAGAAAGTCTTTCTCAATTAAAAGCAGAGGAAACACAAAAAGTCGAGGAAGCACAGAAAAATCAGCAGAATAAAATTAGATAAAAATCTATTTATAAGGGAGTAGGAAAATGTTGTATAGCAATCCGAATTGATATATGAGGAAATACATAGATTATACGTTAAGATTACAAGTTGAATTTGATTCAGCCCTGGCGACTGGAAGTCGCACGTTGCTACAAGTCGGGGAACCCGCCCAACGCAGTGGCTTGGCTACACAGGCAAAACCCCTCCGGGTTCACTAGTTTGGCGGGACGGAAACCGACACCGCCAACTAGATTCACCGCCTGCGCGGGTTATTTTCTATTTCAGAAAGTCCATGCCGATGGACTTTGTTTGTATAGTAACGGTTTTAACTGCCAGCTTATTTATAAATTTCTTACGAATCATTTAGGATTGCTATAGATAATCCAAAATCTAAAATCTAAAATCTTATAGGGAATAGGGGAATGTACCTCATCTCTTTGCAAACAGTTGTAGATAATCCAAAATCCATTGACGCGCAAGCGTCTTCTCGTAGAGTAATCCAAAATCTAAAATCCAAAATCTAAAATATGGGTAATGGTTAATTATTTTTCCATTACCCACACCTATTATTTATTCGTAGGGGATTCTAGAATCTGTTCTTGTGCGGCAGGTTTTATGTTTACAATTGGGGGCTTCTGCTGTAAGTCAGCATCGTAAAAGTAAACGCGACTGCAATATTGAGTAGAACTAGAACAAGTTGCTTCGATCGCAACGTTACTCACATTGTTAACATTCAGAGATAAATTAGCTACTTGGGTTGGTCTAACGGTAATAGTTTGAGTTGGTTGTCCGTCGAGATAAAATTTAACTCCAATGCTAGGACTATTTACGTTATTATCGCGCATTCCAAAACCCAAATTTAAGGTTTGAAATACATTTTGGGGACGATTATCCGGCTTAATTTTACAAGTTAGAGCAGCCGAACGATACCCAGGACTTAAATAAAATTTACTGTTGTAAACTGCTTTACCAATGGAAACATCGAGTTTTTCCATACGGACGCTACCAATTCCACTTGTAACGCAATTTGCTTTAAGTAAAGAAATCGGACGCATTTGTTTTTGCTTTTGAGCAGTGGCTTCACCCAAAGGAAACAGAGCGGGTAAGATTACCGCAATTGGTAAAATAACTGAACTGATTAATTTATTTTTTTTCATCGATCAAACATTCAAAAATTAATTTCAATCAAACAAAGCGAAAGTCCAAATAATAATACCTAATCACTCGAACTTTTTTTGTATTCGGGAATTGGGAATTGGGAATTGGGAAGTAGGTCGGCAGAAATAAACAGAACTATGTAACAGAATGTAAATTAGGTCTAAACTCTTACCCCTACTGCCTACTGCCTTGTCCTAATTACAATTTTCAAGGCGAACCTACTTAATTGGGAATTGGGAATTGAAAAAAAGGGACACGGAAACCCGCACCCCCTATCGTTGTTAAGGAAGACTTTTTGTTGAAATTAATTAACCGTGACGCGGAAGCGAACAAATCCAAATTGCCCACCAGCAGGTAAAGTACCCAAATTGGTAAGTACCGCACCATTTGCAGCAGTATCACCAGTACCGCAAATATTTTGGAATTCTGTACTTATGGTTCCTGGTGATGCGACTGGCTGAATTTCACCTGCACCTGCACCAGTTCCTGCACCAGTTACAGAAGCACTATTCGGTACCAAAGTTGTACCGTTAGGAACTAAGTCGCAGACCCTAACATTATTCAAGCTTGTGGCACCTTCGCTGAGGAAGTAGATCGTATATTCCACTTCGTCACCACTCTGTACTTCTACGGGTGTTTGCGAACCAATAATACCTACAGGTGAAGATTGCGGGGAAGCGTCTTGTAATACATTGTCATTTCTATCGCTAGGGTCATCTTCAAACTGGTTAAAGGGAACCCCGCTAACAGGTTGACCTCCTCTTAATACGTTGGTAATCCGTTTGACTAAACGTAAATTTGCAGGTCCCGATGCTGCTCCCACAAGACCGGGACGGAAACCAAAGTCTACGTCGATTGGGTTGGGATTGGCTGCGGTTAACTGAGTTGATAAGGTGGTTGCGGTAGTTGCAGTAAAGTCACTAGGTCTTGCAGATTCTACGGTGTAGTTACCTAAAGGTAAACCGTTGAAAGTGTAGTTACCGTTGTTGTTGGTGCTTGTGGTGGCAAATATGTTACCTCCGGAATCTCTCAAAGTTAATTGAATTCCGGGTATTCCGGGTTCACCTTCTTCGTTTGGTTCTTTGACACCGTTGTTATTAGTATCGGTGTAGTCCTGCACTCCGTTACCGTTTGTGTCGTTGAAAACAGTATCGCCGATGGAACCACCTTCGGGACGACGCAATCCAAAGTCAACGTTGGTTAGGGATTGTCCGGGTTGTAAAGTAGTTTGTATTTGCGAACCACCGGGGTTAGTTACTTCTGGTAAATTCAAAGGAGGAGTTACCGTAACTCTGTAAGGTCCGGGTGGTAACTGGTCAAAGGTGTAAATACCTTGGTCGTTGGTAGTAGTTGTACGGGTGGTATCGTCGGGAGTACCCAGTCGGTTATCGGGTCCGGGAAGAGTTAAGGTCAAGGGAACGTTGGGAACTCCCGGTTCACCTTCATCTCTGACACCGTTACCGTTGCGATCGTTAAAGACTTCATCACCGATCGAACCGGGATTACCACCTGTAAATGCGGTCATTCTGATCCCAAAATCAGCGCTAGTTAAATTTTGATTTGGCTGTAGATTTATTGAAAACGGATTAGTCCCACTTGTGAGAATGCTACCGTCAGGAAGCGCCAGTTGTACTTGATATCTTCCTGGTGGAAGATTGTCAAAGGTGTATCTACCCGGAGTATTTGCGTTGAAAGCAACAGTAGTAGTGTTATCAGTGTTTTGCTCGGTTATTTGGTCGTCGGTAGTACCGAAAACACCATCTTGTCCGGGACGAATTAATTTAATCGTAGCACCGCTAACTCCCGGCTCTCCTTGGTCTTGAATCCCGTTACCGTTTACGTCAGCAAATACGGTATCTCCAATGGAACCTTGTGTGGGTGGTTGGAAACCAAAGTCAACTGTATCGATATTTTGACCGGCTTGTAAGGTAACTGGGTTAGGTTGTGTCAGTGTTGGTGTCAAACCTTGAGGAGGATTGCTAACTGCAACGGTGTAAGTACCCGGAGGTGCGACAAAGCTATAGGAACCGTCTTCTCTAGTGTTCGTGGTTGCAACTACGTTATTACTACCGTCTCTAAGAATCAAGGTCAGTCCCGGAATTCCGCTTTCGTCAGCGTTGGGAGTGCGATCGCCATTATTGTCGTAAAAAACAAAGTCTCCAATTGTTCCAACTGAGGACGGTGAGAAACCAAAGTCAGCGATATCGAAGTTTTGACCCGGTTGTAAAGCAATCGGATTTTGTGGGGCTTGGGTCGGACTTAAACCTTCGGGAGGAGTATTTACTGTAACTGTGTAGTTACCAGTGGGTATGTTGGGGAAACTATATCTACCGTTAGCATCTGTGGTGGTAGTTAGATTCTCAGCACCCGGACGAGTTAAAGTGACTACAACGTTGGGGATTCCTGGTTCACCTTGGTTTTGAGTTCCGTCGCTGTTGTTATCCCGATAAACGGTATCGCCGATTGTACCAGTTGACTGGGTATAGCCAAAATCAGCATCCTCAAAATTTTGACCCGCACTTAGATCGATCAATCCAGTAGGAGTTTGAGTTTGTCTCAGTCCGCGAATTGGCTGCTGAGATTGGTCGTTGATAGTAACTCTGTAAATTCCTGCTGGTAAATTAGGGAACGTGTAGCGACCATTTGCATCGGTTCTAGTTCTACCACTGGTATCGTCATCTTCAAGAGTATCTCCAAACACGCGATCGGGACCCGTACCGGCATAGTTAACAATTACACCAGCTATTCCGGGTTCACCTGGGTCTTGTTGATTGTTACCGTTAATATCGTTGTAAACGGTATCCCCAATGGTACCTGTTCCTTGACTTTGCTGACCTGCAAAACCAAAGTCAATTGTATTAATAGTTTGACCAGATTGGAGATTAATTGTATCCGGTTGAGTTTGAGTCGCAGTTAAACCGTTGGGTGTGGTGGTTGTAACTCTGTAGTTACCCGCAGGTAAATTAGGGAAACTATAATTACCGCTTTGGTTGGTAGTGGTGGTTTGCGGGGGACTATCGTCAAGAGTATCAAATTGGCCGTCGGAGCCGGGATTAGTTAAAGTAACTGTTACCCCAGGGATACCAGTTTCACCTGGATCTTGTTGGTTGTTACTATTAGTATCGTTGTAAACCGTATCACCGAGAGAACCCGTACCAGCTTGTTGTGGTGCAAAACCGAAATCAACGGTATCTAAATTTTGATTGGCTGCTAAAGTAACCGGATTCGGTTGAGTTTGAGTTGCAGTTAAACCGTTGGGTGTAGTAGTTCTAACTCGATAGTTACCCGCAGCTAAATTAGGGAAACTATAATTACCATTTTGGTCGGTGATTATAGTTCGCGTGGTAGAGTTTGGTGTACCGAATTGACCATTTTGATCTGGAATATCTAAAGTTACCGTCACTCCAGGGATACCAGTCTCACCTGCATCTTGAGTGTTATTACGGTTGGTGTCGTTGTAAACTGTATCGCCAATACTACCTTGTCCCTGACCCAATTGTCCCGGTACAAAACCAAAGTCAACTGTATTGATATTTTGACCGGATGTTAAGGCGATGGTATTCGGTTGGGTTTGAGTGGCAGTATCTCCTTCTCTGGGACTCGTTGCGGTCACTCTGTAATTACCCGCAGGTAAATTAGTAAAGCTATAAGTACCGGTGGCGTTGGTAGTGGTAGTTTGGGTTCTATCGTCGTCATCTGTGTCGAATTGACCATCAGCACCGGGACGAATTAAGGTAACTGTAGCCCCTTCAAGACCAGCTTCGCCTTCATCTTGAACGTTGTTGCGATTTCTATCTGTATAAACTGTATCGCCAATACTACCTACAGTGGACGGTGAATAACCAAAATCAGCATCTAGGAAACTTCCACCTGCTTCTAAAACGATGGTTTGCGGTGGTGTTTGGGTAGCAGTTAAACCATTGGGAGGATTATCGACAATGACTCGGTAATTACCCGCAGGTAAGTTAGGAAAACTGTATCTACCATTTGCATCGGTAGTGGTGGTTTGCGGGGGACTATCGTCAGGAGTACCAAATTGACCATCGGAACCCGCACCTGTCAAAGTCAGGTTAGTTCCAGCAATTCCCTCTTCACCTGGATTTTGAGTTCTGTCACCATTGGTATCTCGATAAACCGTATCGCCAATTGTACCTACATTAGGAACAGGCGCACAGATAGTAAATGGTGATAAACCGATAGTTTGGTCTTGTCCCGGTGAACCATATTCTGTTCCGGCTCGGTAAACAAGACGGATTTGGTCTACAGCACCCCCTGGTGTTATGGAAACGTTACCTTGAGGTTCACTAGGAAGTGAATTTTCCACGATACCCAAAGCACTATTCCCGGAAATTCTAGTGAATTGACCCAATGCTTGCAAGGTAACGGGAACGTTGGAATTACTACTCGATGCAGTGACAGTAACTACATCTTGGAAAATTCGACCATTATCTCGTGCGCCATTGCGGTCAACGTCTAATAAGGTTAAAGGCGATGCTAAGGTAACTGGTTGGGCAAAGGTAATAGTAAGAGTCGCGCTACCCCTTGGTAGATTACCAGTTTCGGGAGGTTTACCCGGACCAATATTTAAACGTAAATCGTTTCCTGGAATGCCACCGTAGGTATCATTACTAACTCTCGATTCGGTTTGATCGATAACTTGACCGGGGAATTCTTCGGTCAAATTAAAGATGGTGCGGATACCGCCAATATTATATTCTTGTGTTAAATCTGACAGGTTATCGCTAGTGCGTAACTGTAACGTTTCTGGTGCCGTACCCGCAGGACAACTTCCTGGAGTTTGCGCGATCGCCTTGGACGATCCAAATATAGGTACTTGAGGTACACCTAATAATACCGCTAATAAGGTAGTGGATAGAAACGGTCCAGAAATATTTTTATGAGGAGGTGTATGATTAGCCACCGTACCGGGTTCCTCCTGAGTAATTGCCGATAAATGCTTAAATAAAGCTTTCATTTTTTGCTTCCTAAACAACGAAAACTAAAGAATTGGGCAATGGGTATTGGACATCGGGATAAGAAGATAAGGGGAAAATTAAACTCCTAACTCCTCACTCCTAACTCCTAACTCCTAATTGATTACCTTCTTCTTTCAATTTGCAAATCTTGCTCTTGGTCTTCAACAATCAGGTCTATACCCCTGACATCCTTAAAGATGATTTCAGTACGTCGATCGCGGGCGTAATCGACAATATCCGTACTACCGGGAACTTTGAGTTGAGATTCACCAAATGAACGTATGGTCATTCTTTCTGGGGCAATTCCCTTCTGCAATAAATAATTCCTTGTAGATAGCGCTCTTCGTTTACCTAATGCTTGGTTGTAAGCATCGCTAGCGCGGGGGTCGGTATGACCTTGCAGTTCGATGACGATGAACGGATATTGTTTGAGTACTTCCGCTACTTTGTCTAGTACTTGAGCGCTTTCGTCACTAATGAAAGATTTATCTAAGGCAAAGTGGACGTTGCGCGGTACTTGAATTCGGATCGGTTCCGGTGGCGCTTCTGGTGGTATTGGTGGTTGTGGTGGTGGTTCTGGTGGCGGTGGTGGTGTCGGTTTAGATACGCACTGGGGGGGGTTGATCCGGTCTACCTTGGGCTGTACGTTAACGTTGGGGATAGTCCCCTCAACACCAATCATCGTTGCTACTGCTGGTTCCGATGTTCCATATTTGGGGTCGGTCGCGATCGCACTTATCACATCCCCACTTTGCACGTTTTCTAGTTGCGCGGTAAATTTACCGTCTTCCCCCGCAGAAACTATAGTCAGGGGTTCCGTTAATGCGCCAAATCCTGGTTGATATATGGCTTCTTTTCCCCGCTGATAGTCACCTAACCGATAAATTGTAATTTCACTACCTTTATCTGCTTTACCCGTCACCGTGGCACTACTACCGCTGGTTGCAAAGGCTTTTTCGGCAAATTCGGGAGCGTTAATGGCGGCGTTTCCGGTTTCTTTACGACGATTACTAGAATCGCGTCTGGGGTTTGGGCCATCTCCGCGCTGAAAGTCAATTACCCCCAGGTTCCCTTGGCTGTTGAGGTCAATGCTCAATCCTTCTAAAGCCGCGAATTTATTGTTACGTATCTCATTACGTATCGCTACTTCTCTTTTGCCAATATCGTTTCGAGGAAATGCCGTAACTACTACCCCAGGTCCGGCTTGATGGTCAATTTCGTTACCTATTACCTGGTGGTCGCTGCCCATAACGAAAACCGCCGCTCGTCGCAGTCTTCTGCCGTTATAAGTAATTTTATTATTCTGTACGAGTATCTTGCCTTGAGGTTTAAATAAATACACCCCTGCGCCATCATTAGCACAAATTAAATTACCCAGAATTTGGGAATTATCCACTACTCCTTCAAACCGCAAAGCATCGGGCATTCCATCAATACCGTTACCAATAATGATGTTTTGCTCTACCTTAGTATTTTCCGCTCTTACTGAAGTAATAATTGCACTTCCAGCATGGTAGGAAATCCGATTTTTGCGAATTGTCGCACCTTGACTGTTAAATAGATAAACCCCAAAAGCGGAAATTTTTTCCGGCATTCTTTCGTCAGTGGTTATTCCCAACCAGTTATTTTCAATAACAATATTTTTCGGGGGTACATCTCTTTCCCGAAACGGAAAGTTACTCGCTGGAGGTTTCTGCTGACTGATATCGGGAGGGGGTAAGCGGTGAGCAATGACAATATCTCCCGGTGGAGTTGTCAAAGTTGCAGGTTCGGGTTTACCGTCGTAAATCAACGCGCTTCCCAACTGTTGCTTGATGGGTTCGGCATTGAAACCGTACATATTCAAGCCGCGAATGGTAATATTATCCGCGACTACCGTTAAACCACGAAATACCTCTTGTCCTGTAGCGGGTTTTATTGTCACCAGAGGAACGGGAATCGCAATTTCCGCAGTTGCGGAAGTATTAGGGTCATATCCCGGTTGCGTAGTTCCATCAATTGTTAAACCTGGTGCAGCTAAATCGGGTAGCACCGTTTGCAACTCGATGGTTGTTGCACCACTTGGTAGATTAAACTCAATGCTGCTTCCACCGCTTGCGGGAGTAACTTGAACTTGTTCCGCACTGCTGAGTTGCTGGGGGGTTAAAGTTCCGTTGACAACTTCAATCGCTTCGCGCAAAGTTAATTGAGCATCAGCCGCGATCGCACCATCTAAGTTGCTATTTACCACCACTCTTACAGGAGTGGGGGAAGGGGGAGTTTGTGCAAATGCTGCGGGTGAGACTCCGTTGAAGGGAGTAGCTAACCCGAAGGGGAGAAAAAATATTGAAGTTGGGACGCAAAATATTTTTTTGTTAAGTAAAAGCGAAAAATTCACCTTATTACTTTGACCTATAACCTTTGACCTTTTTGATCTTTTTTTTGACATTGCTCACATCCTGTGACACCACATTTAAGTAATTCGTAATTCGTAATTCGTAATTCGTAATTACTTTTTCAGGTTATTTATCAATTTGGTTTGAGAAGATTTGGTATTGGAAATTTGGGATTGTTCTACTCCCTGTTCCCCTTTCAAACGATTAACTAGTTGACTCGATTGATTTTTTTTCAAACGTTCGGTTAACTTGGTGCTGGGTTTCCCGGATTGAGAACCGTTTCTTACCAAAGGTGAAACTTCCGATTCCTGTTCCTGCTTTGGTACTGGTTTTTGCAATCCAAATCCGCCAAACAATTCGTTAAGCTTCAAGCTGACATTGAGATACAGTCCACCTTCCGAGCGATATCCGGTAAAGTCGCGATCGTCTACGCTACCAAATGCATAACCTACTCCCAAACGTAAATCGGGGGTCAAGTAATATCCACCTTCTACCGCAATTCCAAATTCGTCGAAGTCCGGATTATTATTGGAACTTTGACCAATCCAACGTCCTTCTACTGCTAAGTCGGTACGGTAGCCTAATTTATAGGTCGCTCGTGCTTGGGCTAAATTTACCGTTCCGTCGTAACGTTCCCGGTCAAAATAAGTTACACCGTTACGCAGCGCGTATTTACCGTAAAATTCCCATCTCCAAGAAGGTGCATAGATTCCTTCTGCTGAAAATACGTGTCCAGTTGCTGTGGAATTTCCCGTAAACTGATTTTCGGGTATGGAATCAAAGTTTTGTCGCCATTCGTATTTGAGCAAGCCGTTAAATTTATCGTTGGTCGGGTCGCGATAAGCTAAACCAATTTTGAGGTTAGCAGTATCTCCCAATTCTTCAAATCTCACTCCTTGGGTTTCTCCCAAGTTATTGATAGTGGAAGGTAAAAATACGTTGGCTTCACCCGCTTGTTGATAGCGTGCTAATGCCGTTAATGCTGGTGAAATTTTACCCGCTGCGCCCAAAGAAATAAAGGTGGTGTTCCCTTCCTCTCCATCGCGCAATTCAAAGCGTCCGCTGGCTTTAAAGTCTGGGTTATCGGTATATTCCAAGCCGACGCTGTACACGGAGCCGGAAAATAAGCCCAAAGAAGCTGACGTTTGCCCCACTGCGTAATATTGCGGTATTTTGTCCCCCGCAGCAGTAGCATTAAAAATATTCTTGAATACATATTGATAACCCAAGCTCAACCGTAATCCTGGCGCGATCGCCATTCCGTGATTAACTCCCAAGGCACCTTGTCCCTGCAAGCCGTTAAAGCCCGATAATACCGAATACCGTCCGTTAAAGGTGGTATCTTTGGCTAAATTGTAGTCAAGTAGAGTATCTAAAGTAGTTAGAGAATTTCCAGGTAATAAGCTGGTATCGTCGTAAAATTGATGCGCCAGCCTAAAGGTAACTCCATCAAATGCCTGCCAGTCCAAACCCAAGGTTGTGCGGTTAGGATAAAGTGGGTCGGAACCGCTCAAATTAACTTCGTTCTGCGCTTGAAAGGTCAAAGATTGACTCAAAGGCACTTTTAACCGCGAAACAATTTGCTCGGCATCGCCGCTCAAAGCATTATTGATTCGATCTTCTCGCGAACGATTCACATATTCGAGGCTGACATCAGCAAAGCCAAATTTTTGTAAAATACCTGCTCGGAAAGTCTTTAATTCGTTATCTAAAGCTTCTCCAGGACGCGCTTGGGGTTGGGGGTTGAATAAGTCAAAGAAGTTTACTAAACCCGTGGCCGCTCGACCAAAGTTTTCTTCGACATCGTAGGATACACCGAGAGTTGTAGTATCACTTAACTTACCCAATAACCCAGCACCGTAACGAGTTTGTCCTGGTGAAAAGCTGAAAGTAGCGTTGTTATTAAAATTCGGCTCTACGGAACGGTAATAAGCATTTAAACCCAAACGTTCGTTTAAGTTACCAATTGCTTCTACTCGATAAGCATTACCTTGTTGATTTTGTCCGCCACCGAGATTGCTTTCGGAACGAGCATATTCACCAAGAATCTTACCCCAGCCGCCGAAGGCAAATTGGAAATCTGCTCCGTATAATTCAAAATCGCGATCGCCTTGGTCTTCTCTTAAATAAGAACCGGCGATAAAAGACTTATTATCTAAATCCTGAGAAATATTAAACTGCGCTCGTCCACCGAAAATATTGGAATTTTCGCCAAACTCCGGCTGATAGGTGACAACAATTTGTCTTTGCAGAGCGGTGCCAAAAGGATTAAGATCTGTTGACAAAATTGGACTAAAGAGCCTAATTGTGCCTCGGTCATAATCTATCTCGTAATCTCGACCGCGATATAACTGCTGTCTTTTAACAACGGTACCCGGACGGTTGATTTCTTGTGCTTCTAAATAAACATTCTCGCTTCCTGGCACCAACAACCGCTTTGATAAAAAGTAATTACCGCTGATTCCTTGAGGTACAAAAGTATCTCGCTGGAAACCTTCGACGTTATTGGCATACAAACCAGTGATCTGCAACGGGCCAAAACTGTAATTACCTTTAAAACCGTGCAGTTGCCGAGAAGTCGCTCCATACAACTGGGAAGGTCGAGCAAATTCCTCAGTGCTGTAATCTCCCCACATGGCGTAATCGGGATCGGCTCCAGGCACCTTAGAACTACGTTCAAAACGGGCGTAAAAGCTATCTATAGAAGGCGTGGTAGGTGTGAAAGTGGAACTATCACCATATACGGGATACTGCTGTTCGCAAAACTGAATCCCGCCAAATAATTGATTTCTACCTTCGCAATCTTGGTTAATTGGTCGCTCGCTATTAAATGCACCAGTAAATAACCATTCTCCGACTTTACCTGTAGCAAACACCTGGGAAGTCAAATCTACCTCAGTCCCACTCGAAGCATCCGGGTTGAGGAAATCTCTACGGCTACCCCAGAAATTCGTACCCCTCGCACCAATCCGCAGATTGACAATACCTGTAACCAAGGAAGGGCGTAAATAGGTGGTGAATTCTACTTGGGTATAGGCTTCTATGGGCTGGTCGATCAGTTCGTTATTAAATAGAGTCGTATCTCTACCGCTTTCTAAGATATTTTCTCCATCAATTGACTGCTCTCTCTGTCTCAGGGTAGATGTGGGCTTTTTAATTTTATTGACAGATGCTCGGATGCGGACAGATTGAGGCTTCAATCCTGATTGCAAAGTGGCGATAAATTCACCATTAATGGCACGCGCTTGAAATCCTGGTGCATCTTTGTCTTGGTCAGAACCGATAAACTTACCAGCGCTACTTGTCAGAGTCACCAGCACATCTTTAGGAATTACTTCTCCTTTTACGTTGACAATCTGCCCTCGGATCTGAATTGTCGAACGTCCGTCAGCCTGTACTACCGGGTCGCCTACGGGCGAAATATCTAGCTGTACCTGACTACGACTTCTCCTCACAGGAATTGAATTTTCTTGTAGGGGATTCGTCGGTTCTGTTTGGGTTTTTTGGTCGTTGGGAGCAGCAGGAACCGATTGCTGTTGCTCCAATAAAGACCCTCCCTGGCGATCAAACAAAGAGTCTGACTGTGAATTGGGACTCGGAGCAACAGGAGTATCTCCTATTTCTGCAAGCTTAATTGACTGTTGAGGTGCAGAAATCTTAGAATCTGAAATTAAATTTTTAAGTGCTTGACCTTTGTCCTCTTTTAATGTATAGACAGGCTGTGATTCAGCAGGTTCAGACAATAAATTCCGATCTTGACCTTTGACCTCTTTTACTGTATCGAGAGCCTCTCTCAATCTAGAACCTATTTCTAATTGAGCCTTTTCATCTGACTCAGCAGCGACGGCACTAGAAGAAATTACACAAAATCCGATAATTACCATAACTGTGGGTAAAATACCCGCGCTACCTAACTTTAATAAAGCAGATAACATCGTATGGGAAAATTGTTTTTGGTGGCGATGGTGATTACCATTGCTCAATCGCACGCGAGATAATTTCTTAATCATTGCTTACCCTCGGAAAATGCAGGCGTAACGCCAAAATTCACCCGCACCATACTTCCAGGCGCTAATTTTACTAAGCGTGACGGGCTATTTGTCTCAATAAAATATTTATTCGGAGCCAGAGAGTAGCCTGGTAAACTAGTCAAATCAAGTGCTGCCGAGCGATAGCCAGAAATCACGTTGGCTAAAGAATACAACCCATTGGCATCGGTAACAATGCGGTTGCCATCATCCATGTAAACCACAGCATTCGGTATTCCCGGTTCGTTTGGCTGTTGCTCGCCGTCAAAGTTTTTATCGACAAACACTCGCCCGATCAAAGTACCGCAATCGGACAAAATTCCCGATCTGATCCGCAATCTGTGGCTGGATGTGTTGCTTTGCAAAGTCCCAGCCCGTGCTTGAGCTAAGTTTATGCCACTACCACGGATGGCATCTGGAGTCAACTCCGCAGCATAATTAACTACCAAGGTTTCTTTTGGTTGTAAAGTTGCTGTGGAACTGATAGTTACTTGTCTTCTTGGTTTAGAATCATCATTAACCGTTTCACCCAAATTCAGCGTTAAATCTACTTCTCTACCGCCGATGGAACCTTTCAAAGTGTTGGATTTAGCAGACAATCGCAATCCTAAAGGCAATCTATCGGTAAAGCCGACATTATTTGCTGGTGAAGAACCGACATTTTCAACCCGTAACGTGTAAATTACTGTATCTCCAGGTTCCGCAGCTGCGCGATCGCCAGTTTTGGTCAACCGCAAATCAGCGGGAGTTGCACTGAGTCTTACCCGATTCGAGTTAACTGTAGTTTGTCCGGGGGGTAAATTATCTGCACCGCCAGTTGCGGTATTATCTATCACCGTTTGGGCGATAGTCGGTATAACTCCGTAAGTAATTACACTTAGGGAACTAACAGTTAAAAAGAGGCTTTTACGCCTTAGCCATGAGATTAAAGATATCATTGGAAGGCATCAATGCAATAAATAGCAAAGTTTTCTAGTGTATAAGCTTTAACTAAAAAGCCATTATTCTCGAACATTCAAATTCTGAGCTAGTAGTCAAGAATTGGATTGCTAAAATCCACTGAGTTATACGCAATATCGAAGAAAATTTTGTTTTTCAACTCTCCTTCCGTGCAAAATGTATATTTTTTTGCAATCAGAGCATATTATCAAGTACTTGTCAAGATTAAAACCAGTCAGGGATAGTTTTAAAATCCGATATTTTAATGTCCTCTAATTAAACAAACTCAACGAATAAACAAGCGGATTAGGGTTTTCGATCTAAAGTCTTTAGCCCCTATTCCCAGATTCCACTAAAAATAGTAGGAAAAATGTTTCTATGCAATCCGTACCAAAAAAAACATTCTTTACTGGCTTTAGCTTGATTTATTTGCGTAAATACACTACAGATAAGAACACAAAATTAGAAGGAGACAGAAATTTACCTATTAGACTGTACTGATGTCAATAGGTAGCTAACCTGGGTACCTGGTTTAAATTGCGACCGTAGTTGTTTATGACTCGGAGATATAACGTGTAACTTTTTTATTAAAGGTATTGCGCCTAAATTTGCGTTAATTGAAATGACAAAAATTTTGTATCAAGGTAGTAATAGTTGCCTTTATCTGAGTAATTTAATATCCGTGGTTTATTTTTGGGGATTAAATAAAAGATATTCATGTTTGTCTCCATAACCTTCACACCACTGTCATGAAATTGCTTAAAGTTGAGTATCCCACGTATGGGTTCTTTTTGAGTCATTAATTGTGTGCAGACAATAATTAAAAGTTTCTGCACTAATCATTTCTTACCGTGTTTCCAATTTTTTAAACACCTGTCGAAATATATATTAAGAAAACCGAACCGAGTATTTACCTATGCTTCACAGAAGCTTTATTTAATCGCCAGCTATATTTCAGGTTCCGATTAATTAGCACCTTAGAGATATCCACTAGACTATATGTTTCCAATTTACAATCTATGGATTACTCAATACCCTACTTTGCCGAATCTTTAATTTCCAGGTCACACTTAAGTAATATTACCCAGAAATTGCTTTTAAGCAATCAGGGATGGTGTATTTATTTATGTGTTTTTTTATTCGCAGTAATTAGTGGGGATAATACTGTTAGTAGTAATACTTATTTGGAATGCATGGAGTAAAAAAAACAATCGGTAATAATCTACAATATTTGATTTATCAGCTTCTTTACAGCACAATACCGATGAAGTGCAGAATTCAAATCAGTTTAAATAGGCAAGCCTATGAGCTAGTGCGGGGAATTTTGTCCAAAGTGTATGTATGTATATCGCACAAATTCTAGAAAAACTTAGTCTATTCTTTGTTCTTAAGATTATTTTTAAAAAAGCAAGCTTGCAACTTGTGTATAATATGTTTTACTTAGTTCGCACCACTATTTATTTTTATACAAAAAATATTTTTTTAAAATAGGATATATTTATACTTAGCTTTAGTGTTTTTATGTAGAAAAACGTGTAATGTATTTATGTAGACAGTTTATGAAGTGTCTACCAAAAGATAAAATTGCTGTGCCTTTTTTGTTTGTTCTTATCTGTTACTACTGAAGATAATATGAATTTAAGAGCTAATAGCATCATAATGTTTATAGAATAAAGCCGCTCCTTTAGGACGGGGCTTTAAACCCAATTTTTCGGTAAAAAAACAAGGGAGATCGACCAGTAGCCCATCTTCCCCCGTTAATAATATCGCGATAATTATTTTTAATTTTTGCAACAAATAGTAAGCAAACTTAACATTAACAATTAGGTAATTTTCTCAAAAGTGCTTGCGCTGTCATCCTACAGATGCAGCGCGATCACTATGCATTTCATCTAATATCTAATAAGTATCGTCGTATTCGGGGGCTTCCATACGTCTTTCCGAACGAGGAGGCAAAAACTCCGCACGACGTACCGGAGGAGATATAGTCTGACCTGAACTGCTGTAAGGATGAATTACCTGTACTGTTCTGGTAGGACGCTGTTTTTGAGAGAATAAAGCTGAAACTCCAGCAACTACAATACCACCACCAACTGTCAACGCCATACCTCCCACAGCCCAAAGTATATTAGAAGTCCACCAAGCTTCTTGGGGCTGTAAGGCAGTTTGTTGCGCCGAATTTTGGTTTTGTTGCGCGTTTAATTGTGATTGGTAGTAAGTTTGTATTTGAGACTGAAACTGTTGAGTTTGATTCTTCAACTGGTCATTTTCTCGCTGAAGGACATCAAGTTGGTTTTTTTGACGTTCTAACTGCGATCGCAACTCCATCGGATCTGAACCTGGAGGAATCTGGTTGGGATAAACTGGTAAGCCAGGATAAGTACCTGGTTGAGCCATATAAGGTTGTGCGACAATGGGAGCTTGTACTTGCGGGGTACCGTTAAAATTCGGCACAGCAACGGAATTACCCGACCCCTTGAGCAGTAAAAGAGCTGCCAACCCAGCTACTGCAACTCCGCCAATAAATGCCATACTTTCACTCATAGCGTTTGCCCCCATAACGCGACAAAATTAAAATCATTGATAATCTATACTCTCTCACACTCATCATTTATACCTTACTCAATTCCACATAATAACGAAAACATAAAACTTAGCACCAGCTATTTTTACTGCTGTCAATAGCCTTATATATTCAAGATCATATCGGTAAAATTGTCTACTACAGGTAGCTGAATCGAACATTGTTGTTATGATTTTTTTATATAGTTTTTTCTTGTTATCAATATTAGTAATCGAGCATATTTACGTTAACTCATCGGCTCGAATCGCTGTTAAAGCTTGTTTAAGCCCTACGCTGACTCGGTTTTGGCACTGAGTTTAAAAAAATATTCGCTAACTTAACACAAAAATACTTGTCTGACAAAGATTATCCACAATCTCAAGTAAAAATACTTATAGAATATCAATAAAATTTACATATTTATGTAAAAAACTCAGTCTATATAATGGTTTGGCACGTTTCCTTAATTCACTGCTTTTAAATAAACTGAGCCGATACCATGTTGATATCTAAATCTTAAAAATAAAAAAACTCTTAGAGCAGTTTATATATAACAGTGGATATTCTTATGAAACATTTATGTTAATCGACTCGTGCCAAAATCAAAGCATTATCGTGCGGGTTTAAATCCTAAGTATCTTTGTCATCTTCCACCTCAGTTAAAAGTCGATCCATTTGTTCGGGAGAAAGCTGGTCTAGCTGATGTTGCAAAAAGGCTTTTTCGTATTCTTCTCGCTGTTGATGGTAAGTCATTTTATTACCTACCGCACGAAAAACATAGCTAAGCAGCCAGCCAATTAAACCTCCTACCAACAAAACTTGGCTCCAAATGCCAGCGCTAAAGCTATTAAAACCCGCAAGCTTAAGAACTACATAAGCTAAACCACCTAAACCAAAAACGCCAAATACAATTCCAATAGCGTCAATGCGTCGCATTTCTAAATATTTCTAAACATTAAGTGCCAATACATTTTAAACTTCAATTTGTCGTCGCCGTGGTCGAAAATTAACAAACGGTGATAAGAGTAACAAGCCGGGGAAGAACAAAAACACTAGAAAATACATGAAGCCGCGTTCAAAAGAACTGACTGAGTACCAGCGAAATTTCATGTAGGTTAAAACCAAGACTGGAATTACTAACAGGTAAGAACCTGCTAAAGCTAGGTACGTCAGAGGTACCATCATGGTTTCGGGGTTTAAATAAGTGAGTAGATTTAGCTGCATATATTTTCCATAGTTAAGTGGCTGAATATATTTTCCATCATAAACTTAAGCTTGGACTCAAGGAAGTATAGCTTGTCGCAATATTTTCTGTCACCGATAAGTCCCCAAAGAAAGTAAATTCTATCTCGTAGAGTATCACAATCACCGTTATACAAGGATTTCAAGCGATCACGTTCTGCATTATGCTTCCAATTCCAAGAAGTAGGAAAAAAAAATTTTCAAAATGTTGGACAAAATACGTAATTGATGGTCAAATAGATGAGGAGATATTTGCTGCTAATAGCGAATATCGATAAATTCCCTGAAAAAACGGGGGTGTGGCGGAATGGTAGACGCTACGGACTTAAAAAGTTGAGCCTTGTTGAAGAAATTCTACAAGTGGATGCTCTCAAACTCAGGGAAACCTAAAACTTATGCCCAAATGTTGCGTAAGATATGGCAATCCTGAGCCAAGCCGAACTAAATTAAATTTTTAGTTAAATTCGGAAGGTGCAGAGACTCGACGGGAGCGACCCTAACGTAATTGCAAATAATTATTTGTTTGTTAAGTCGAGGGTAAAGGGAGAGTCCAATTCTTAAAACCTTGTCGGTGAGTAAACCATCGAGGTAGTAGCGAAAGCTGCGGAAGAATGAAAATCCGTTGACCGTAAAAGGTCGTGAGGGTTCAAGTCCCTCCACCCCCATTAATTCTATTTATAGTTTGCTTGCTGTCCTAGATGTAACTGCATTTAGGACATATTATTTGCTGATTTATTACTTTACTTCTTCAAATAAGAATATCCCAGCAACTAAAATGATTTTATAGTGTATAAAACTAACAGTTATTTTTTTTGACAAACTGTTCTTTATTGCCTGCGATCTACAATAAAACTTATATCTTCCTGATTTTAATAATTAACCAAGAATTAACTAATTAAGGATACGGTCGAATCCCAGTATAATTTTTAGTTTTCTTATAACGGTAATTACTCAAGTGGCTGCAACATTTTTATCCTCAAATCATAAGTTTATCAAATTTATGTAAAAAAATACGTAAGTTTAAAATAATCAGATTGATGCTCCTGTTTGTGAAGGATAAGCTAGTAACAACATCCATCAGGAGACTTTTGGGTCTTGAGGACCATAATATGATTGTTGATGGCTTACCGATTATACAGGGTAAAAAGCAAAAGCATCTTCTTGAGTTGAATCATAGAGGATTAGATGTGCAGGCTGCACAAGAGAAAGTTTATAGCTTTTTTATAGAAGTGGTTCAAAACCAAGAACCAGAAGATGTTTTACAAGAATTTAAGAATTTATTTGTAGATTGCTTAGATTCGGTTAGCTCGGACTACGGTCTAGGAATATACCAAATTTTTGTCGGTAGTAACGAACCGGAGTTTCGCAATACTCTTAAACGGACTTGTTATATACTGATTAACAATTGGGAAAATCGTCGTCAATATAAATATATTCAACATTTAATTGACTTATTTACAAAATATACGCCCAAAACAAGTTTAACTAGTTCGAGAAAAATTACTATTTTTAGAACTTGGCTAACAAACTTTATTAACAGTAAGGATTGCCAAGAACTAAAGTTATTCGCGATTAAACATGAAGACCAAAGCAAGCTGCATTGGACAAATCGCTATAGCTCTTATTTGTTAGTAGCTCAGTCAACTGATAAGAATAACCCTAAAGAACAACAGCAAGCAGCAAAGCGTCTTTCTAAACAATTAAAAGATAAATTTAAGTTTGAATTAGCAATGTATATTGCTCGTTCTCAATCTTCTGCTTCTAATGTTAATCGCTACCAAAATCCCAGTATTTTAGGAGATGAGGTTTTACGTTTAATTAAACTACTTGTTGTGAGAAAGGGTGCATTTAGTTATGAAAATATTGCTAATATATTTATTAAACAGACTCGCAATCAAAGTTTAAAAGAATTTAAACAAAGCTTGCTTAAATATTTGGCATATTCGGTAAGTCAACCAGAATTTCTGGAAAGCTTACAACAACAGCTATCTGAAAAACTTTTACCCTGGAAAATAGAATATAATCAAGAAACTATTAATAAGAATTTATTGCTGAGAATTTGTAATAAGCTTATTGACTGTTTGACCTCAGAAAACGGTAAAGAACCTTCACCGCTATTTGTCTTACTGCTTTCTCAAGGCAACCCAATCAATTTAGTAATTGTACTGCTCAAAATCATTTTGATTAGCAAGCATTCGCGTAGTCATTTAGAAATGCGAATTGCAAATTTAATTTACTATTATGATATTTATCCCGAAGAAGAGTGCAAGTCGGTAATTAATTTTATCGAGATATTTACTATAACTTTTGCAATTTACGCAGATAATGTGGAATACAATTTAATTAATATGGAAGAAAATTCTCCTCATACTAATGAATTGCAACCAAATTTGGATACTTATCGAATATTTTCTCAGTTAAAACTGCATAGAAAATAGAATTACTAGATAATTACTAAACAATACGTTCATCCAACCAAGCAAGTCCAGCAGCAGTCGTTTCGGCTAAAATGCTAATTAAACGATATAAACCAGTCGCAGCAACTATTAGTGGTGTGGGAAAAAACTGCTGTAAAAGCGCTATAGCGGTAGTTTCAAATATTCCTAAGCCACCGGGGGCCCCAGGAACAATTAACCCTAATAACCAAGCAAAACTAAATGCTCCTACGATCAAAGGTATTTGACTAAAATTGATTGGTGCTATTGCATATAAAGTAAGAATAAAACCGGCACTACGCAGCAGTATAAAGCCAAATTCTCCTAGCAAAGGTAATATTGGATAACGATTTAGACTTAAGGAAACCCCATTTAAATTATCGGTACTAGATTTATTTTTACGACGGTGTGCAAAACGAATTACTGGATTAAGAAATAAAGGGTGAAGTACGCACAACACAGCAACTAAACCTAATATCTGTCCGATGGCTAAAACCACAGAACCCCTGACGGAATGACTGCATAAAATCACAACGACCAAAGCTGCTGCTAGCATTAATAAAGGTTCGAGCAGCACGCTGATTGTAGCAGCACTAGTAGTAACTCCAATATGTTTTGCAGCAATGATTCGCGCTATATAATGTCCTACATTTCCCGGCAAATACTTAGCAATATTTGTTTTAAGATAAACTTGAATAAGTTGTATTGAATTTATCGATTGATTCAATTCTCGGAGAATCCAAGTCCATACCCATCCAGCCCAAGTGTGTGCTAACAAAGTTATTCCAGTGGCAATTGCTAGCATTGACCATGCAACCCCATCAATACGAATAGCTGCAATTTCTTGCCAATTTTTCTTTAAAGCGTTTGCTAAAAAAAATAAGGTTCCACCTAAAAGTAGCCAGCGTAAAACTTGCTTGATCATTTATTTAATTTCGCTGCTCCATTTTTTCGATAGACGAACACAAAGAATAATATGTTAAATTAGCAAAAAACCCAAACTTGTTTCAATTTCAAAACTTTTTCCACTATTCGATTACATTCTCTTCTATACACATTTACTCTTGATTTATTCCTAAGCAATAAGTTTACATTGGGTTCTTTTTACAAAATCAGCTATTGCTATTATTTTGGATAAATAGAAAGTTGACGCTTAATGAAAATTAGTATTCAAATTGATATATTACAAATCACTCTTTAGATGGATTTACCAAAGCATCGGTTGATAACTATATAATTGTATTACTTTTAAAATTGATATTTATTTTGCGCGATCAACTAAAAATTCGATTATTTAGGCTTATATCTCTCGAAAGTAAGAGAAAACCACTATCAAACTGGTCATAATAATAAGACTTTTGCTAGAGGAAATATATGTTTTTTTTGATGTAATCTTGACAATTGATAATCAAATTTTGCATCTTAAACACAAACATAAATCGAACGGAAGGAGAACTTATGGTGAATCGTTTAATCGGATTTTTGGAAAAATTACAACTGCGTCAGATTCTGACAGTATTTTTAGCTGGGATATTATTGTTTGCAAGCAGCATAACTCTTAATAATAGTCAATATTCTTTAGAAGTAAGTTCAAATAACGCTGCATTGCAAGCCGGTAAATTAGCTTATTTAGATACGGACTCGCAATTATTGATTTCTAGCAATAAAACAGATGGATTGCTTTATCCCGGTGCGGAGACTCCTGCTGGTAGAATTGCCAAAGAAAAAGAATTGCCAATTAAGACTTTGGAAAGTACTAACCAAGCTGAAGCTGGTGGATTTAACCAACGTCAAGCAGATTTAGGCGATCGCGTAGAAGGAAGACTTGATGCTGCTAAAGAAACTTTTAAAGAAGCTTCAAGTTTCTTCAAGGATAAAGCTGAAGAAGCAAGTGCTAGACCTGAATTGCAGAAAAATCCAGCGTTAGGTAGATAAAAATAATTCTTCAATAACTAAAGAATCAATTAAGGTTTAAGCTTTGGTTCTTTTCCGGGTTATAACTCAATTAGTCACTCAAAAATAAGGAGTCAACAATGAATAAGATATTTTCTACATTGAGAAAGATCCAAGTTAAGCAGATTTTTACTGCTTTCGTATTAGGAATGTTGCTGTTTGTTACCCAAGCTTGTAGTTCTGTGGATGCGAAATCTCCTGATTCCAACTATCGAGGAGGGATGAATCAGTATAGCGATGTAGACCCAAGAAGTAAAGCTGCGGAAGCTGCTGCAAATATGAAAGCTAAGGGTTTGAAAGATAATGCTGAAGTTAACGTTATCGATCAAACAGGTAGCTTATCAGGTAATACTCGTCGTACTTTGGACAAGAAAGGAGAAAACCTAGAAGATTTAGGTAGAAATGCCAAAGAAGATGCGCGATATGCAGCAGATAAAGCACAAGATAGTACTTCCGATTTTGTTGAAGGAACTAAGCGAGGAATTGAAAATATCAAAGAAAATACCTCTGATGCTTTTGGTAAACTCACCAATAACGCAGGTGATGCAGTTGAAGATACAAAATTAAGTACTCAACGTGCTGCTAAAGATGCAAAATTAGGTACTAAACGTGCTGCTCAAGATGCTGGGAATGCAGTACAAAGAACGCTTAGAGATGCGGCTAATTAATAAAAGCCTTTAAAAAATCTTTAGTTAATTTTTTAATCGGATAGGTTATTTAAAGCCTATCCGATTTTTGATGCAGTAATTATGTAACTACGATTTTCAAGACTAACCTATTGCAACCCTAAATCATTTGTAAAAAATCATAGTTATTAATATTTAGAATTGTAGTGCGAGCCGAAAAGCTTGCTCGTTACAACCAGCGGGGTAAAACATTCGTAGTGCGACCCGGAAAGGTCGCTCGTTACAATTAGCGAGCGAGACGCTTGCACTACGTTAACCCCTCATAACTTATGTAGTGAACTACTACTACTCCGCCACATTAATTTTGATGGATAAAATTTTCGTAGTGCGACCATCTTGGTCGCTCGTTACAATTAGCGAGCGAGACGCTCGCACTACCATGACCCCTCATAACTTATGTCTACTACTCCGCCACATTAATTTTGCGGGGTAAGAAATTCGTAGTGTCCGGGTCTCGCTCCCTGGTGGTAACGAGCGAGCGAGACGCTTGCGCTTCGCGCACACTTCGTGAACGCACTACGTTAACCCCTCATAACTTATGTGGTGGAGTACTACTACTCCACCACATTAATTTTGATGGATAAAACATTCGTAGTGCGACCATCTTGGTCGCTCGTTACAATTAGCGCGCGAGACGCTCGCGCTTCCCTGCGGGAACACCTTGCGGTGAACGCGCACACTACTCTTCGGGCAAACTTCGTTAACGTGAGTCTGCGCTTACGCACACGCACTACGTTAACCCCTCATAACTTATGTAGTGAACTACTACTTACTGATTTTTTGAATACCAAGATTGTAATGCTAACCTGTGAATTTCTTGCCAGGAGATACCGAATTTTTGCGCTAATTTCGCACAGTCTGCATATTCAGGATGTACATTTACGATCGCCTTATCTTTCACCGTTCCTCTCCACGCGACTTTCACTTTAACCTTGCCATATTCTGTTTCTAACTGTTGGATTTCTCTTTGCAGTACACTACGTTGTTGAGTCAAATGACGAATTCCTAATGTGGTAGTTTCACGAAACAAAACTGTTTCACATTCAACTAAATTTTCTGGATGACAAATAACAGTTAATAAAATTCCCGGTCGAGATTTTTTCATCCCTACAGCTTGAGTAAAAACATCCACAGCACCAACTGCAAATAATGCTTCAAATACATAACCAATTGCTTGAGGACTGATATCATCTATTTGCGTTTCTAAAACTGAAATATTTTCCAAATAAGGACTAATTTCTTGATCTTGTATTTGAGAAGTATCGTCATTATTTGTCGTTTCACCCAACCACACACGTAAAATATTTGATATTGGTAAATCTAAATTACCCGCACCCAAACCTACTTTTTCCAAAGTCATAGTTGGTGGCGAACCGAATTCAGTTGCTAAAGCTGTTACAATAGCCGCACCCGTTGGTGTCACTAATTCCCGTTCGATACCATTGCTATAAACGGGACATTTCCGCATCTCCCATAATTTCAATACCGCAGGTACTGGTACAGCCATTATTCCATGAGCGGCGCGTACCGTTCCTCCGCCAGTTGGTAACTTAGAGCAGTATAGTAAAGGTAATCCTTGCTTATTGCTGTCAATACCCAACCAGTCTAAGCCCAAGCAAGTACCGACGATATCCACAATCGCATCCACAGCACCGACTTCATGGAAATGAACTTTTTCTGGAGCTATACCGTGTACTGCTCCTTCTGCGATCGCTAACTGTCGGAATATTGCCAAACTCCAAGCTTGAGCTTTTTGGGGTAAACCTGCGGATTCGATCATTTGCTCAATTTCAGGTAAATGTCGTCCGTGGTGATGGTGATGATGCTCGATTAAATCGACATGAACAATACTCGCTTGTTGCAAATTGCGGCTAACTTGTTCAGTCCATAATTTATATTCTTGTCCAATTCCTAACTTGTTGAGGTTTTCAATTAAATATTCAAGACTTACTCCTAAGCTTACTAAAGCTCCCAAACACATATCACCAGAAATTCCGGTCGGACATTGAAAATAAACAATTTTACTCATGATTTCAATTTTAAATTAACAATTATCAACGATTAAAGTCTGTTTTTTAAAATTTAGAATACTCCTGATATTTAATCAAGAAAAATTTGGTTTTCCATTACATAGTATGCTAAATTATGATGACAATATGCCCTAATACTTATTATATAAAGATTTAGAATGTTACAAGCTTCATTTTATTACGCTTTTTCTTCCTTTTTACAACTATTTGATTAGCATAACAAGTACGGAAGAAGCAAAAATTTTGAATTTTGAATTTTAAATTAACTAATTACATATTCATCTTGACATTTTTTCATGGCAAAAATATTTAGTCTTCATCCTGATAATCCGCAAATTCGTCGAATAGAAGATATTATTGCAGCGCTAAAAAGTGGTGCAGTTATGCTTTATCCGACCGATACAGTTTACGCTATCGGTTGCGATTTGAATGCTAAATCGGCGGTACAGCGAGTGCGGCAAATAAAACAGCTAGCGAATGATAAACCATTGACATTTTTATGTCCTTCTCTTTCTGACGTGGCTACTTATGCTTTTGTCAGCAATACAGCTTATCGGATTATGAAGCACTTGATTCCAGGAACTTACACCTTTTTACTACCTGCGACTAAACTGGTGCCGAAATTGGTGCAAAACCCAAAGCGCAAAACCACTGGAATTAGAGTACCGAATAATGCAGTTTGTTTAAAGTTGTTGGAAGCTTTAGGAAACCCGATTATTTCAACCTCAGCCCATATTCCAGCTTCAGACACTGATGGTGAGGACATACTGCTAGAACCACAATCCTTATCGCAAGTGGAGTTATTTGACCGGATGGAAGGTTTAGTAGATGTAATCATAGATACTGGCGAAGAACCTAGCTATAAAGTCTCTACTATTGTAGATATGACTGAAGAACAGCCTACGATTCTACGTCAAGGCTTAGGTTGGGAGGAAGCCGCAACATGGATAGAAGGAAACTAGTGACCCTTTGCATTAATTCTGATGATTAAGAAATTCGTAGTGCGACGCTACGCGAATCTGCGCTTACGCACACGCTCATTGCTTCTAGCGAACTGGTGGAAACTTCTAGCGAGCAAGATGGTCGCACTACCTCAACCCGTCAAAACTTTTAAAAAGGACTACTGGGAGTAAACAAGCTTTCGATATTACTTACTGCTTTATTTGCTCGCAGAAGTTAAAAAAACTCGTTACTTCAATTTGTCTTTTCAATTAATTTTGGTACTCCAATTTCCAAATTGTCACATTAATCAAGCTAAAATGAGGATAGGTACATTAGGAGTCAAACCCTTACATGATAAAACTTTCAAGCCATTTTAAGTATTTGTACTTAGGAGTGTGACAGTCGCCTTTTGAAGAAACCCGAAGAAAGCGACACACCGGCACATCCGGAACTTACGGATATTTCTTATATTCATAAGTGTGAGCGGCACTGATAGCGAGCCTTGATAGATGACACCTTCTAACAACTCCCTTCTCAGTCTGCGAACGCACAGTAGTTACGGTGCAGTACCACTCTTAAAAAAATGATGAAAACAAACTTTGCTAATCTACCCGACTCTACATCTGCTGTTGAAAACGAAACTGCAAATGTACAACCCCAAAACCTACAACTCCAGGAAAATAACCAGGATACTAACAATGTACTAATTCAGCAGATTTGTCAAGAGTTAGAATCAAATGTTAAAGCTACTCCTGAAACTATTCAATTAATCGCTACACGCATAGCTAAAGAAGTAGAACGGATTTGCGAGAAAAGCTACCGCATTCAATCATCCGGACAAGTTAAATCTTGGTTATTTAGTTTAGCGCGGCACCGCTTGCAAAAGTGCTTGCACTATTATCAACTAGGTTCCAGACGCGGTAGAGTAGAATTACATAGTACTCTTGGTTCTATGGTTTACCGTCATATCAGTCTTCCCGGTTGTCAGTTAGGATTTGATGCACGTTACAACTTGATTGAAGATTTTCTCCAAGCATTTTATATTGAAGCGATTAAAGCCTTCCGTCGGGAAAACGAATTGCCCCAAGACTATACTCCCCGGACTCGGTTGCAATTAGGAGAGTACATGGCATTTACCGAACAGTATGCTAAGCGTCGTATCTCCTTACCAGGTAACGCTAACCAACAGTTAATCATCCTCCGCGCTCAAGGCTTTAGCCGTCGTTTACCTCAAGAAACTACCGTCGATATGGAAATGGCATTAGAATCTGCCAAATCCGAAGATGCAGAAGCTTATCAACGCAGTTCCGCAGTTCAACAAGTGCGATCGCAAATGGTTGCACAATCCAATTTTGACCCAGCAGAAGAAGCAGAGCGCGATCGCGTTGTTGGTGAGTTAGTAAATTACCTACAAGCTCAAGGTCAAAGTGACTGTGTAGACTATTTATCATTGAAGCTTCAAGATCTGAGCGCTCCAGAAATCGATCGGATTCTTGGTTTAACTAGTCGTCAGCGCGATTATCTACAACAGCGTTTTAAGTACCATGTAGAAAAATTTGCACGCACCCATAATTGGCAATTAGTACATCAGTGGTTGGGTGCAAGTTTGGAACAAAAATTAGGAATGTGTTCTACTCAATGGGATACTTTTGTCAATCAACTTTCCGAACAACAACGGCAAATGTTGCAACTAAAAAGCGATAAACAAAACGACCAAACAATTGCAAAAGCACTCAAGTGTACTCCGAAACAACTGCAAAAGCGATGGACTAAGTTGCTAGAATTAGCATGGTCTATCCGTAATGGTAATAGTGAAGTTGAAGCAGGTTAAACAAGCAGATTAATGACATCTACCAATTCGTGAATCTATTTTAACTTTGCAGAAATTTACAATTACTATAGATGATTTCATGGCATTCAACAGTGAAAAAGCTCCAAGTATCCCCTACAAACACCAGATGATGTAGTTAGTCAGGGGATAGTTGAGGAGACTCTACTAAGCTTAAAAGATTGTAGATAGTCAGGAATAGAAAAACGTCCCAACCTCAAAGAGTAGTATTGAGAATTACCAAAGCATTTCAGATTAAAAGTAATAATTCTCTTCAAATAAGATGTGATTAAAAATTCGTAAATAGTACTGTTATTAACAGCATTATTGTACTTTGAGTTAATGACTCGCGGCTATTCTACTCTGAAATATTTTCAGGTTTATATATAAATACAGTTATTTAATAATTCCATCAGAATTACATCTAATAATTTCAATACACTACTTTATTAAGTCTGCACAAATTATTTTATCAAAGAATTTTAAAAGAATTGTGACAACAAGCGGTAAAATAGCTGCTATTGCTGATAAAGTAGTAAAGATTGACAAATAAAAAATTGACTACAAAGGTGTAAACCAAATAGTTTTATATTTAGATGAGAGATGTACAAACTATTAGATTACAATTTATTTAGTTAAGTACATCAAAAAAACTACAGTTAAAGAACAAGATACTAAAAAAAATGTTTGATGGTTTTTGGGATAACGTTTCTCGCTACCCTCGCTACTTGATAACTACCGCGTTGGGTATATTTTTGAATGCGTTTGGCTGGTTAACACCAATATTTAAGCGCCCGATCACATCGGTTATTTTCGTCGGAATGTTAGTAGGGATTCTCGTTTTTATTTCTTTTACCCTGCGTGCAATGCTTGGTTTAAGTAC
Organism: Rivularia sp. UHCC 0363; assembly: GCF_034931125.1. Classification (NCBI taxonomy): domain Bacteria; kingdom Bacillati; phylum Cyanobacteriota; class Cyanophyceae; order Nostocales; family Rivulariaceae; genus Rivularia; species Rivularia sp. UHCC 0363. Next base: position 31,043 of record NZ_JAYGHM010000064.1, read on the forward strand.
AATTTAGTTTAGTAGGCTGAGGGTGGGGGCATTTAACCCCGCATCAATGCCGAATTTTCTGTAGTAAAACCTCTGTTAGGAGGCTATTTTTATGGCTACTAATCGCCGCGTTTCCCGCGTTGCTGAATTAATTAAACGGGAAGTTAGCCTAATGTTGATCCACGGGATTAAGGATGACCGAGTAGGTACCGGAATGGTCAGCGTTACTGATGTAAATGTTTCGGGCGATTTACAACACGCTAAAATCTACGTTTCCATTTATGGTACTGACGAAGCCAAAGAAGAAACAATGGCTGGTTTACAGTCAGCGACTGGTTACGTTCGCAGCGAACTTGGTTCAAGAATTCGTTTACGTCGTACCCCAGAAGTAATTTTCTTGGAAGACCGTTCAATTGAAAGAGGTAATCGGGTACTATCGCTTTTAGATAAAATTAAGAGCGAACAAAAACCAGAATTTGAAACTCAGGGGGAAGGGGAGTAGGGAATTGGGAATTGGGAATTGGGAATGAAGAATAATATAATCCCTATTCCCTGCCTTTTTCACCCTACATCATCATGAGCGTAACGGTTAAAGAGGAAATCTAGAGCATAGTTACGTAACTTATAGTATTCCGGGTCTTCCATAATTCTGGCGCGATCGCGAGGACGAGGGAAAGAAATTTCCATGACTTCCCCAATTTTCGCGTGGGGTCCGTTGGTCATCATGACTAACTTATCTGCTAAAAACAGCGCTTCATCAATATCATGAGTAATCATCAATACCGTACAGCGGTTTTCGTTCCAAATTTTCAGCAATTCTTCTTGTAGTTCTTCTTTGGTAATTGCATCTAGCGCTCCGAAGGGTTCATCCAAAATCAATACTTTGGGACGAATAGCTAAAGCACGAGCGATGGAAACCCTTTGTCTCATCCCCCCAGACAGTTGAGTAGGTTTTTTATCCATCACATCCCCCAATCCCACCATTGCTAGATGGTCGCGGACGATCGCTCTTTTCTCAGGTTTTGGTTTGTTGGGATATACAGCGTCTACAGCTAGGTAGATATTGTCAAACGCCGATCGCCAAGGTAATAAAGCATAATTTTGAAATACCACCATTCTATCGGGTCCTGGCTTAGTAATCAGTCTTCCTTCTAAGGTTACTTCCCCGGAAGTAGGAGTATTAAAACCAGAAACCATATTTAAAAGAGTTGATTTTCCACAGCCCGAATGACCGATAACACAAATAAATTCACCTTGACCAACATCAAGATTAACACCATCAAGAACCGTATAAGGTCCTCTCTTAGTCGGATAAACTTTACTAACGTCCTTTATTTGTAAATAAGGCTCACGAGACTTAACACCAATGGTACCTAGGGGCATTCCTAATGTACTTCTAACAGATCTGGGATTATTCATGATAATAAAAGGGAATTGGGAATTGCGAATTGGGAATTGCGAATTGGGAATTGCGAATGAGGAATCTACTTAAATAATGTTACTTAGCCGAGTATTATTAACAAAAACAGATCAACCATTCTGGAGGGGGTTTGGGGGACGCAGCCGTCCTCCAATCGGGGGTTTGGGGGAGAATCCCCCAATTCCGGGTTTTTCCTAACAGATAAAAAGCAACAGATAACCCCCTTCAAGCAGCAATCCGTTGACTATCAAGAATCACATCTGCAACAGCAAAATCATGTTTAATGTGCAGCCCATTCAGGTAAGAAATTGGGTCATCAGCATTGAATGGAGTCCCGTCGAAAAATTGAATCGGTTTACGAACATAGCTAGTATCCATACCTAACTCTCTCGCAGCAGTACTAAAAGTACCCACCCGACAAACCCGCTCCACAATTTCCACCCAGTTTCGAGGAAAAGGAGTATCACCCCAACGCGCTAATTGAGTCACAATCCAAATCTGTTCGGTGCGACTGGGACGATTAATCGCAGAATCCGCATAAAATTGGTGATGAGCGTAATCTCCTACCGGATGGTCTACATCGCAGGTAGTATGATTTGGTTCAATTTGAATATATTCAATAGGAACGCTAACGTAATCTTTACGCGCTAAAATCTGGCGAATTTCTTCCGTATTTTCCGGCAAAGAACAATAATAGCAAGCTTCTAATAAAGCTTTGGTCAAAGCAATAAAAGTATTGGGATAAGCCGCAGCCCAATCTTCCCGGACTCCGAGAACTTTACCCGGATGTCCCAACCATACATCTAAATCTGTCGCAGCCGTAAATCCTACCCCTTCATAAGCAGCGCGAATATTCCAAGGTTCGCCCACACAGTAACCATCTATACTGCCATTTTGCAAATCTGCTACCATTTGTGCTGGAGGTATAGTTTGGATATGTACATCTAAATCCGGGTTAATACCGCCAGCAGCTAACCAGTAACGTAAAAGCAAATTGTGCATCGACGAGGGATGTACTACCCCCATGATGTGTTGGCGATCGCGAGTACGTAGGATGTAATTTCGGAAATCATCTAAATTTTGTATCCCCTGCTCGTAGAAATTCCGAGATAAAGTAATAGCATTACCGTTACGAGTCATAGTTAAGGAAGTGACTACAGGTATAGATTTATTCTCATGTCCTCCCAAAGTCAACCACATGGGCATCCCGGAAGGCATTTGTGCTGCATCTAAATAGCCACCATCAATACCATCAACAATACCCCGCCAACTGGTTTCTCGTACCAAATTCACTTCATCTAAACCATGCTTGGTAAAAAAGCCTTTTTCTTTAGCGACTGCAAGCGGAGCGCAAGCTGTTAGGGGAACAAAACCAATTTCTAAATTAACTTTTTCTAAACCATGATTGGAAACAACGGTATTTTTGCGAGCGCGAATTTTTTTGATCCGTTTCTGCTGGTTGAGGAAATAAATCATTTCGCTACGTAGACTGTAGTAACTAGGATGTTCCACTACTTCCATCCGTTTGCGGGGTCTGGGAATATCTACTTCTAAGATGCTGCCAATTTTAGATGCGGGACCGTTGGTGAGCATGACAATTCTGTCGGATAGCAACACGGCTTCATCCACATCATGAGTCACCATGACGGCAGTAACTTGATTCTCCTCACAGATTTTCATCAACTGTTCTTGTAAATTACCCCGCGTTAGTGCATCCAAAGCACCAAATGGTTCATCTAGCAGCAATAACTTGGGACGAATTGCCAAAGCACGAGCGATCGCCACCCTTTGTTTTTGTCCCCCAGATAGCATTCCAGGTTGTTTATCAGCATGGGGACGTAATCCCACCATATCTATATGTCTATCGACAATTTTACGTCGTTCGGGTGCTGGTAAATCTCCCATGACTGAGTTGACCGCTAGAGCGATATTTTCTCGTACCGTCCGCCAAGGTAGTAAGGAATAATTTTGGAAAACTACCATTCTATCGGGTCCTGGCTGAGTAATTCTTTGACCTTCTAGGGTGACAACACCTTCAGTAGGCAAATCTAAACCAGCAATCATATTTAATAAAGTTGATTTTCCGCATCCAGAGTGACCAATTAAGGATACAAATTCTCCTTTTTTTATTTCTAAATCAATACCTTTAAGGGCAATATATTTACCACCACCAGTTAAATTAAAAACTTTCTCAATTTGATCGACGGCAACAAATACGCTCATATTTTTATTTCCTATGGATAATGATTTTTTGGTTAGTTCTTAACTCGTTTACGACAAGATTAATGATTACAAAACCGCAGAGGACGCTGAGAAAAGAAGTTAAAGAGAGATAGGGAGTTAAAAATAAATATTAATTCTTAACTCCTAACTCCTAACTACTTCTGGTCTGCTGGTGGCAAGATTTTGTTTTGAATCCAAACCATCATTTTATCTAGCAACAAACCTACAATACCGATATAAACTAGAGCCAAAATGATTTCACTGACATAATTATTTTGATAAGCATCCCAGATGAAAAAGCCTATTCCCACAATCCCGGACATGACGATTTCTGCGGCGATAATTGCTAACCATGCTAAACCGATCGCAATTCTTAATCCCGTAAAAATGTAGGGTAAAGCGGCGGGAATTAAGATATTAAAAAAGTACTCTTTTTTAGAAAGTTGTAGTACTTTGGCAACGTTATTGTAGTCTTCAGGAATTTCTTTTACTCCTACCGCAGTGTTAATTAAGATTGGCCAAATTGCGGTGATGAAAATTACGAATAATGCTGCGGGTTCGTTTTGTCGCAATGCAGCTAAAGAAATCGGTACCCAAGCTAAAGGTGGGATAGTCCGCAATAATTGGAACAGCGGATCTAAAGCTTTGGACATGGTTTTATTGACACCAATCAAAATACCCAAGCCAATACCAATAACTGCGGCAAAACTATAGCCAATTATTACCCTTTGTAAGCTTGCTAAAATCTGCCAAAATAAACCTTTGTCAATACCGCCTTTATCATAAAAAGGATATAAAATCAATATCCACGTATCTTGAATTACTTTTATCGGTCCGGGTAAAGTTGCTCCTGGTATCCAAGAAAAAAGCTGCCAGACAATTAAGAAAACGAGAAGCGCTATTAAGGGAGGGATAATATCGGGTAATTGCTTTTGAAAACGGGCAGTTATACTGCGATTGATACCAGGAGTTACTGGTCTTTTAGTAGTAGTTGTCATTTCTATTTTTATCGTTGATTTAATGATTTGTAAGTAGTTGTTGCGAGTGAGTAATTAATTTCTAATTTCTAATTTCTAACTCAATAACAGACGTAGCGATGCACCCCGTCTCTAAAGTTAAACGCTGACTTTCTTAATCTTGAGACTGCGTAAATATTCTTCGGGTTTTTCAGGATCGAATTTAACACCATCAAAAAATTCTTCCACACCCCTAGATGTATTTGTCGGAATATCGGCAGCCAGAATTCCTGCTTCTTTCGCTGCTTCTTTCCAAATATCTTCACGATTAACTTTATCAATCAATGCTTTAGCTTTAGCTGCATTATTAGTAATGTAATCTTGAGGCAAGAATCCCCAACGCACGCTTTCAGTGATAAACCATAAATCGTGACTCTTGTAGGGATAAGAAACGCTGCCTTTTTCATCTTTCCAATACAGTGGAGCCATCGATCTATCATCAACTTTGCGACCATTCCCCATGTCGTATTTACCCATAAATGGGTCTAAAAGAACATCAACCGGAACATTAAAATATTGTCGCTGTGACAAAATGGTTGCCATCTCTTGACGATTATCAAAATTATCGCACCACTGCTGAGCTTCCATTATGCCTTTCAAAATTGCTTTGGTTGCTTTGGGATTTTGATTCACCCAATCTGCTCTGATAGCTAAATATTCTTCAGGGTGATTCTTCCAGATATCTGCGGTTAATGCTGCCATGTAGCCAATTTTATCTTTAACAATTCGATAGGGCCACGGATCTCCCGTACTAAAGGCATCCATAGTCCCAGTCTTCATGTTGGCAACGGTTTGAGCCGACGGTACGGGAAGTAAATTTATATCATTGTCGGGGTCAACACCACCAGCAGCCAACCAGTAACGAATCCAAAAATCCTGATTGACGTGGGGGAAAGTATGAGCGGCTTTGAAGCGATCGGCTCCTCCTTTACTAGCCTTGACTTGGCTAACTAGTCCTGACGAAAGTTTTAGATCGAGTCCTTTACCTTCCCATTTAGACGCGATCGCAATCCCGTTCCCATGAGTAATTAACTGACATAGCAGATACATGGGAATCGGTTTATTACCTTTGGTAATTACTCCTTCGGTAATTAGATGAGCCATAGGCATTTGCCATTGTCCACCATCAATACCGCCACCAGCAGCACCAATTTCAACGTTATCTCTAGCCGAACCCCAAGAAGCTTGTTTGGAAAGTTCTACATCATTCATGCCATATTTAGCAAAAAAACCTTTTTCTTTGGCAATAATTAAAGGTGCTGATTCTACAATCGGCACGTATCCCAACTTAACAGAATTGGTTTCTGGTGCTAATTCTGGACTAATATTCGCAACTGGTTGGGCTGTTGCTGGTGCTTGAGCGCTATCACCACCTTCTTCGGGTGGATTTCCCAAACAACCTGCGAGTAAAGTTGATCTGGTTGCAGGAGGGGTACCTTGTCAGCCTTTTAGTTCGGGAGGAAAGCAACTTGGCTTTTTTGATGAAAGAGATTTATTTCCAGAGGTAATCAGAATTATTTCGGAATGCTTACCCCGCTTTATTCTCTTGGAAAATGTCAGAGGACTTAGCAATACCAAATTTAATAACTATAGAAACTGGATAATTAGTCAACTATATTCTTTAGGGTACTACTGCGAATGGAAAGTAGTTAATTCAAGTGAATATGGTGTCTGTCAAGCTAGATTAAGATTTATTCTTGTGGGAAGAAAATATGAAGAAATTCCTTTTCCTTGGAATTGCCCAGTTATGCAAAAAAGCACTGTTGGAGAAGTTTTGAAAGATTTAATGGGTGTAAAAGACTGGCTAGGGTTAAATGATTGGGTGCAAAAAGCTAATAAAGTTGCTCCTTGCTTAGTTGGAGGTAGCAAGAAACATGGAGGAGCCGATTTAAGACCGCAAAGAGCAAAAAGAGAATGGCTTGAGCTTGGTATTGATGGAAAAGGTATTGCAAATGAAGCACCAGAGAAAAACTTTTTAGGAATACCTCGATTAACTAATAGGATGGCTGCTAGACTTCAAGGCTTTCCCAATGATTGGCATTTTTATGGAGGAAAAACCGCTGTTTATGGTCAGATTGGCAATGCTTTTCCTTCACCAGTTGCTAAAGCACTTGGGATTGCATTCCATAAATGGCTATATGCAGATTATTCAAACGTAACAAGTAAACAGTTGGAACTTCCTTTAGCACTTAATTAGTGCTGTTCTTTGATAAATTTATCTACAGCTTCAATGATTAATTCCTGAGAATGTATGCCTTTTGCTTGTGCTATTTTGCGTAAGTCCTGTAATACTTGATTGGGTAAGTGTACTGGAATAACTTGACCATAATGTTCAACTTGAGAGAGATACACTTCAAATTCTGAACTTGAACTTTGATTGTGTTCCTGAACCATATTTAACCTCGCATCAAAGCTGCTTCAAATTCTTGTGCAAATTCTCCAAGAGTAATTCCCATTCCTAAACAAAAATGCCGTAGTTCAACAATATCTATACGTCTTTCTCCTCGTTCGCATTTACTAATAAACGACTGAGTTTCACCGATTCTGTATGCAAGGTTTTCTTGGGTACAAGCGCGTTCGGTTCGGATATTTTTGAGCAGTTTAAGAAAAATTTTGTACTCGTTTGAAACAATACTTTTATCCATAGACTCTTTATATGCATATGAAAAAGTCTATAGTCCATTTTAGAATAGTCCAAAATAGACTATTAAGAAAATTTAGCCAATCTTTGACTGAGTAGCTGCTGACGTTCAACATTACCAACAACTTGAATATCTAACTGCTGTTGAGATAGTAAACGCTGGATGACAACTTGTCCTGCGATCGACAAACAAGCGACTAGAGCTAGGGAAGAACTATAAAGTATTGTCAGACGACGGGTAGGGGATTTTGGATAGCGATCGCCGATCATAATTCTCAGTGATTTAGGGATATACCAAGTATTCCCAAAACATGAGAAAGTAAACATAAGGTTAAAAGTTATTTGATTTTGGATTTTAGATTAAGAGGACAGATATTTGGAACTCTACTCTATTCCCTATTCCCTATTCCCTACTTCCTATTCCCTACTAAAATAATATGAAAAAACTCGTAAAGGGTCTGCGTGAATTTAAGGCTAATTATTACAGCATCCATAGAGAATTATTTGAACAACTTTCTCACGATCAAAAGCCGAGAGTATTATTTATTACTTGTTCTGATTCCCGTGTTGACCCCAATCTAATTACCCAAGCTGGAGTTGGAGAACTGTTTGTCATTCGCAATGCTGGTAATATAATTCCTCCCTATGGAGCTACAAATGGCGGTGAAGGAGCGACTATTGAATATGCTGTACAAGCTTTAGGTATTAACCAAATTATTGTGTGCGGGCATTCTAATTGCGGGGCAATGAAAGGACTGATGAAGTTAAATAAATTACAGTCTGAAATGCCTTTGGTGTTTGATTGGCTTAAGTATGCTGAAGCAACTCGACGTTTGGTTTTAGACCATTACAGCGAATACGAAGGGGAAGATTTACTAGAAATCATGATTGCTGAAAACGTCTTGACGCAAATCGATAATTTACGTACTTATCCGGTGATTCACTCCAAACTTTATCAAAAACAAGTTAAGGTTTACGCTTGGATTTATCAGATTGAAACGGGAGAAATTTTAGCATACGACCCGGAAAGTCATGCTTATATTTCACCTCATAGTCAGGTTAATGAATATGAAGTTGAAGAAGTGGTTGAACCATTGAAGAAAATAGATTACGAGGATTTAGGTTTTCCTAAAACACGCTTATCAAGAGAACAAATGAATCGAATTTATCAAGGTTCGAGAGGAAGCAATTAATTATAAAGTTATAAAGTAGATTTTTTTATAACCTAAATAACCAGTGGACATTAAAGCCGATATTAGTACCCGTATCTGCGACTAATCCCCCGATTCCGTTTTGTCCGCTGGTATTACTTGCGTAGAGATCTAATCCTAAATCTGCTCCAGGTTAAAAGTAGCGTAAATTTTTACTTTAAATAAGTAAATAAGTTCATTTATCCTCTACAAATAATTCAATTTTATTAAATATTTATTTATCAAAATCATTATATATAGACATGATGAATGCGAAGTTTATACTCATGTCTATCTAAATTTTTCATAAAATTTAAAAGATAATTCTTTTTAGTAATAGCTGTTACTTGTTTTCTAAAAATAGCTCTCCTAAGATTGCTATGCCCGAAAATAAGTGATTTTTATTACTTCTATGAAAGTAAAATTTCTGAAGAGTTCTTTCGCTAGCTTTTTTCTACTGAGTGCTGTTATTTCTGCAAATCCAGCAGTTGCTCAAACAGACTCTTCTGGAGTCGTTGGGGATACATTTGGCGATTCTAACGAACTGCGTCAAAAGTTAATGATTGACCCCATTCTCGTACCAAGTGAACCTCCAGCAGCAGCCCCTGGTTCTAGCGCTGGAACTCCCAGTGCCTATGGTGCAAGTGCTGGTCAAGCTTATGTCGGTGGCGGTGGATTTATTCCTTTAGATGACGGTTACGTTGACGGTTCTCTAAGCGTTGGTGCTGGTTTCGGAGACCCAGTGAAGTCAGTTGGTGTAGAGGTTGGCGTTAACCTTACCAGTATTGGCGGTCAAAATTTTGACCTTGGCGATAGCGGAACAGTTGGTGTAAAAGTACACAAGTATTTAAAAGATGGTACTGCTGTAGCTTTAGGTTGGTCGAATCCCGTGAAGTGGGGAGATGCTAAGGGTGCTAAAGAGACTTTTTACGGTGTAGCTACCAAGTCATTTGACCTCAAACCGAATGACTCAAAAAATAAAATGCCTTTAACTGTTTCTGTCGGTTTAGGTACTGGTAGTTTCCGTTCCAAAGGTGCAATTCAAGATAACGAAAATTCTGTTAATCTCTTCGGTAGTGCGGGTCTACGAGTCACACCTGAAGCCGCTATTGTTACCAGTTGGACTGGAAATAGCTTAAATTTTGGTGGTTCCTTTGCTCCTTTCAAAAAGTCCCCTGTAGTTATCAATGCTGTTGTAACAGACATTACCAATAATCTTGGTAACGGTTCTGGTTTATCAATCAGTGGTGGTTACAGTTTCAAGTTCTAAATTTCAAGTTTGGCGTGAATTTTATTTGAGGCAAAAGTGATGAAAAAGCAAAGACTACCTTTAAGTCTCGGTTTAGTTTTATTGTTTGTAAGTTCTTTCATCGGTGCTATGTCGATGAAAGTTAATGCTGGCTCTGCTCCTTCTCCCGGTGTTACTCCAGACTCATCAAGTGCTGTTGGAGGTGCATTCAGCCCTGCTCAAGCATCACCCGCAGCTCCTGGTACGGGTGCAACTGTTGGTGCTAATGGACAAGTTAGCGTTCCTCCAGCAGTTCAGGCTAATGTTAATAGTGCCGCAGCTAGCATAGCCAGCAATCCTCCAGCAGCAGGAACTCCTGCTGGTACTGTTCTACTTATTATTTTGGGTGGTTCTGGTTCTAGCGGAGCAGCAGCTCAAGTACTGGCTGTATTGGGGAGTCTGGGAGTTTCTCCAGCATCTGCACAGGCACTTATAGGTGCGCTTTCGGCTCTGTTTGGTGGTTCTACTTCAGCATCCGCAACACCTGGTGTTCTTGTCGCGAGTCTTAAAGGTATAGCAATAGATACTAAGCTAGCCCAGAATAGTGGTACACCAAGTGTAGATATTAATCAGCTTAATACTGCAATTAGCGCTTACAACCAGATAATCATGGAAAGCGATGACGAAGCTCTTACAAAACTCTCACAAAATCCAGAATTTGTAGAAATTGGTAATGTTTTGAAAGAATTAAGAGCGGCTTTGAATGCAGGTTAATCGCTAAAGTTAACTCAAATGTATAAATTATTTAGTTGCTGTCATGCCTTTCTAAAAAGACATGGCAATTTTTTATCTATCTTTGTTTCTAAACATCAAACAAGCTATCCTAAGCAATAATACTGAGCAAGCATAAAGTCCGCTAATGACTCATCACATTCTCAAAGCCACTAAAGAAACGGTGCATCTTGGCGGTTTTTCGCATTTGTTAGAACCTGTTTTAACCGTAAATTCCGGTGATACGGTGGATGTAGAAACTTACACGGGGTTTCATGTTTGCGACAAAGCACCAGCAGAATTTTTAACTCCTGAATTAAGCGATATTTATGAAAATCTTTCGTGCGATCGCAAAATTGCCCAGGGTCCTCATTTACTTACCGGACCAATTTACGTCCAAGATGCTCAACCTGGGGATGTTTTAGAAATAACTTTAAATAAAATTACTCCCAGTTTACCTGTTGGTTTTAATGCTATCCGTAAAGGTTGGGGTGCTTTACCGCAGCAATTCGATCAACCTGCATTAAGATTTATTCCTCTGGATTTGGAAAATAACGTTATAGAATTTCCCCCAAGTAGCGGGATTAAAATTCCCCTCAAACCTTTTTTTGGTATTCTTGGGGTTGCGACACCGGAAATACGAAATTCCATACCTCCAGGAAACTACGGTGGTAATATGGACAATCGTGAATTACAAGCCGGTTCTAAAATATTTTTACCCGTTTTCGTTCCCGGTGCTTTATTTTCCATCGGTGATGGACATTCAGCCCAAGGAGATGGTGAAGTAAACGTGACTGCAATTGAAACTTCCATGAACGGTACCATTGAACTAAAGCTTCGTAAAGATTTGCAAATTTCAACACCGATCGCCGAAACTCCCACTGATATTATCGCGATGGGCTTCGCTCAAACCTTAGATGAAGCTTTAGAAAAAGCATTAAACAACATGATTGATTTTCTGGTAAGCTGCACAAAGTTATCACCAGAAGATGCTTATGTCTTATGCAGTTTAGCCGTAAGTTTTCGCATTACACAAGTCGTTAATTTACCTCAAAAAGGCGTTCATGGAATGTTACCGAAAGCAATATTACCAGAAGGCAAAACAGTTAGGAGTTAGGAGTTAGGAGTTAGGAGTTAGGAGTTAGGAATTAGGAGTTAGGAATTAATAAATATTCCCTATCCCCTATCCCCTATTCCCTATTCCCTACTCCCTACTCCCTCTTCCCTCTTCCCTATTCCCTATTTCCTATCCCCTATTCCCTATTCCCTACTCCCTACTCCCTACTCCCTTTCTTTTAAATTAAACATGGAAAATTGGCTGCTTTTGACGATTAGTGGATTAGTTTCAGGTATTCTCGCCGGATTGTTAGGTATTGGTGGTGGTACGGTTTTAGTGCCTTTACAATTGGCGTTTGGATATACACCATTGCAGGCTGTTGCTACTAGCAGTTTAGCAATTGTAATTACAGCGACTTCTGGAACTATTCAGAATTGGCGCATGGGCTTTATAAATATTAAACAGGTAATTTTGCTGGGAATTCCGGCCGTAATTACAGCTTATTTTAGTGCTGGGTTAGCAAAGTCTATTCCTCCGAAAAATCAGTTAGTTGCTTTCGGAATATTACTTTTATTTACTATATATTTAGTCGATTTACGTAAGAATTTATCAAAAAAGCAAGAAGCAGAAACCGAGCAGAATCAATCAAAAATTAGTTCTATTATTTCCAGAATTGTTACCGGGGGAACTGCGGGAATACTTGCAGGTATATTCGGTGTGGGTGGTGGTGTAATTATGGTACCGTTACAAATTATTTTATTAGGAGAAACCATAAAAGTTGCAATCCAAACGAGTTTAGGAGTAATTGTTATGAGTTCTCTTTCTGCTGCTACCAGACACGCTTTTGAAGGAAATATTTTACTCGTTCCAGGTTTAATTTTAGGATTTGGAGGACTAATAGGAGCGCAAATTAGTACTCGTTTTTTGCCTAAATTAAAAGACCAAGTTGTGAGTCTGATGTTTCGGGTTGGACTTGCTATTTTAGCAGCTTATGTTTTTTGGAAAGCTAGCACTATTTAATTAGTATTTGAATAGTATTTGAAATCACATTTATCCTCATTTCCCGCTTTTAATAATCAAGATTTTATAACGTTTATATCTATACTTGACGCTGTTGATGATTGTTATATACTCAACACAGATTTGTTATGAGTATTTAATTTCATTTAAGGCAGATAAAATGGTTTTAATTAAACAGTTTGTTAGCGTTATTATGTTGGCTTTGGTAGTAAGTTGTTCTAGCAATTCAACACAAAAAGATATTTCACAAAATACTTCGATAATTCCAGGGAAGCAAGTTGGTGCGGTGACAAAAAAAACGACTCGTGCTGATTTAGTCACAATGTTTGGTGAGTCGAAACTAACTGACGACGTAATTTTAGAAGATAAAGGAACTCTCTCGGTTCCAGTTACAAAAGTAAATCTAGGTAAAGAGAATAATTTTACAGTTGTTTGGGAAGAAGATACACGAAAATCATTATTATATGTCACGGATTTTGGCTCTGCTTGGAAAACTCCAGAAGGTATCGGTGTCGGAACTCCTTTGAAGGAATTAAACCAAAAATTAGGTGATTTTAAATTAACTGGATTAGGTTGGGATTACGGCGGATTTATCAATTTAGAAACTACTAAATTACCTCAATACCAAGGAAAACTTTCTCTGCGACTTGCTGCTGATGAAAAGGCTGCTAAAAATCATCCCAAGCAGTATAAAGCCATATTAGGTGACATAGAATTTTCTTCAACTAATCCAAATTGGCAACCTTTAGATATGAAGCTTGCTCAAATGACAGTACAGTTTGATGAGTAACTATAAATGCTCATAAATACCGAAAATTTCACAATTTCAGGAATTAGCTAAACTGATTTAGAAGTCTCAAATAGAACATATATCTTTTACAAATACTCGTTTTGAGGTACATAAATGATTTCCGCGAAGAAGGGTTTTTTGGTTGCTGTTTTAAGTTTAATTATCGGTTGTTCAGCTAATAATTCCGCAAATTCCGTACAAACAGCAACTCAATCCCCAAATCCCGCTGCAATAGAAGAAAATATACAATCGAATAATCGACAAACTACTGCTTCAGCAAAGCCTGATAATAAATCGGAAAATACTTTAATAATTCCGGGAGAGCGTGTTGGTGCAGTAACTCCAGAAACCACCCGTGCAGATTTAGTTAAAATATTTGGTGAATCTAACCTCAAAGATGACACCATTTTACAAGCTGAGGGTACAGTTTCAGTTCCAGCTACCAAAGTTAATTCAGATACAAAACGTGCTTTTATAGTTTTTTGGAAAGATGAAACTCGTCAGAAAATAGCATATATTCAAGGCTTTGGTTCTGAATGGAAAACCCCAGAAGGTATTGGTATCGGAACTGCTTTGAAAGAATTACGCCAAAAATTGGGTGAATTTAAATTAACTGGATTCGGTTGGGATTACGGTGGTTCTGTTAATTTAGCAGGTACTAATTTATCTAAATATCAAGGTCAACTTTCCCTAGTGCTTGACCCAGATGAAAAAGCATATGAAAAGTACTCTAAGCAGTATATATCTGTATCTGGAGACCAAGAATTATCTTCAACTAATCCCAATCTTCAACCTTTAGACGTGCGGGTTAATGAAATGACCGTATCGTTTGATAAATAATTGCGATCCGCAAATGGGGAGTTGATTGCCGATAATTAATTTTATCCGATTCCCCATTATTTAAGAGGATGTTTTAAAAGTATCCGGCGGTTAAAACCGCTACTACACAGGCTAAGTCCACCTCCGTGGACTAATACGTTTTCAACCCACGGAGGTGGGTTTTGCTTGTGTAGCCGCGACTTACAGTCGCCAGGTAAGGTATTAAATCCGACTTTTAAAACATCCTCTAAGAACCAAGTTTAAAAGCTTCTACAAATAAGCTATAAGTAAAACCAACTTTTAACAAATTAAGTGATTCTACCCACAATTTACGCCGCTCTTTCGGAGGTCTTCTGTAAACTATCCGACTGCTAACTTCCGTAAAAGTTACTAGAAATGCAGCTACAACAATATCTAAGACCGCTCTTTGTCCTGCTGTAGTCGCAGCTACCGTTCCCATAAAAAAGCCAAACAAGAAACTCATTATCAATAGCGATACTCTCCTCCAAGGATTGAGAAACCATAGCGCTAAGTTCCTGACAGTTAAATCTAATAAAGAATTTAAGCGAGTGTTTTGCATTTACTTAAAGGAGTTAGGAGATTTTAGATTTTAGATTTTAGATTTTAGATTTTAGATTTTAGATTTTAGATTTTAGATTTTAGATTTTAAATTATGTCCTCCGGACACGCTACGAAGACTGAATTTTGGATTAAAAGAGTTA